>NZ_JBCNFP010000175.1:0-2251 GCF_050481165.1 Paenibacillus cisolokensis | reverse complement strand
ACAATTATACGGACTCAACTGGTGGCAGCTGTTTATTGTCTCCGGCAATAATGACTTGCTTCCCCCTCATAATTGCTCCTATTGCATCTTCAGTACAAACCTGTGATGCCTCGTCGAAGATTACCACATCAAAGTTATAGTTCTCTGCATCGAGAAATAAGCTTACGGAAAGGGGAGACATCATCAAACATGGTTTTAGAGTAAGTAATAAATTGGGTATCGCCTTGAATAGTCTCCGTAATGGAAGTATTTTGCGTTGTTTGCCTAGTTCACGCTTTAATATTCCAATCTCATCCATAGCCATTGTCGCCATGTTCAAATCTGGCAACCTTGAGACAAGACGTTCTTTTATCCTTGTTCTTGCCAAGGAAAGTTGAGTTATATCGAGGCGATTAAATTCCCGTATGATCTCATCGTGGCTACGGCTACGGAAAGAATTAACTGCAGGAAACTTTGAGATTACAGAGTCTACCCACAGTCGATAGAAACGCTTAAGGAATGTACCGACTATCAGATCTTTGTCGATCTTGAGTTCTTCTACTTTCTGGACATACTCCGACAATCCTTCTTTCTTACACTCATCCCTGATGCTACGGAAATCAATCCATTCTTCCAGAGATGATATGTTGTTCAGACATTTGCTGATCTTTAATAAGATGGAGGTTAAGTCTGTTCGTTGTAACTCCTCTACATTGTCAAAGAGGTTTGCAAACCATCGCCATTCTTTCTGTATATGATTCAAGCTATCCTTAAGAATCTTCTTGTAAGAAGAGACCTCTGCAACATATGAGGAATCAGAACAAATGCGAGCAATAAAGTTCTGTGGCAATAAATACTTCTCATGTAACTTCTTAAAATCTCCGGCCCAAGATAATGCTCCTAAGATGGAGCCCCAATCAGTTTGGATACTACCGTTGAAGAAACTCTGGAAGTTTTCTTTTAGGTTATCGCTCTCCTTATTGATTGTGCGATCAATAATCTGAATAATTTCCAACTTGGAGAGATCATCTATAACTTCGTCATATGAAAGTTCTTTATGACTATGCTTAGTCACTTCTGTAAACAATCCATCCAGAACTTGAAGTGAATTCATTACACCGGTAACCATTTCAAGAAGTACTGATACATCCAAATTCTTACAATCGGATGTAGATGGCAGTATCCTTTGAAGAGTAAGAACCAGATCAGGGTCTTTTATGATACCAAGCTTCTCATGTCGTGTTTTAATGTCCTGATAATTCGCTTCTCCATCAACGAGAAAGTTTTTAACGCTAACAGGAATAGGCTCACCTGAGAAACAGTTGAGAATGCTTGAGAATTGTTTGAACGATTGATCCAAGAGCCCCCAATCAGTCATTTTCCCAAGATAATGGCTTCCCAATAATTGAGTAAGTATCTTTTCATTTTCATTTAGCCAAGAATGAATATCAGAGATTTCTTTTAATTCGTTTAAGACAGAGATAATGGTTTGATCATCGAACTTCTGAGAATTATCTTTCATCAAAACACGAATTTGTTTTTTATCTGTTCTGTAGCTCCTTTTAAAAACCTTGAACCAAGTAGTGTATTCAATCTTGAATCGTTTCAGCATAGATGAATAATCAATGTCAAAGATTTCTTTATCGAAGCGGCTGCTTATGGATGTTGTGAGATTGTTAATCTGATCGTACTTATTCTTTGCTTCTTCTGACAACTTCTTAATAGCATTATATTTACCAGGGTCAAACCATGCCTCAGTAGGTCCTGGATTTAGAAGAATTAAGCTCAATAATGTATGAAGTGCTTCTAAACCCATGATTGATCTTTTATAAGGAATTTTTAATGTTTCAAAAATACTTTCTGCCGCGGCTGAAGCAGCTTCTATTTTTCCGCAAATGGAAGCCAGTTCATTAATGATCGATTTTGCGAACCTCAAAATATCATTGTCACTTGGGAAACTATCCTCATTTAATATAGGCTTAACTGTTGCAACTCTTGATAAGAGTAGTGATTTTATATTTTCAGCTTGCAGATTGAAGTAATCGTTATCATAAATTTTATCTAACTCGGACTGGTAATCTTCATATTCCTTTTTCATTGCAAGATATTTCTCCGCTTGCTGAATAAGCGGAGTAATATCTTCAGTAGTTATCCATTGAATCGGAATTCCTGGTGATTTCTCCGAGATATCGAAAATCTCAAGGATATCCTCTGTTGCAGCCAGGGTCAAATCCCTGTTCAGTTCGAAGTTATTATTAACTCAACTTTCGCA
>NZ_JBCNFP010000174.1:0-2572 GCF_050481165.1 Paenibacillus cisolokensis | reverse complement strand
CTGGGACCTCCCGGCGTCGGTAATTATCGAAAGAATTTGGTTATGGAAAGAATTGAGCGTACATCCCGTTATTTCAATGAATGTACATTGATTTCTTTCCATAACACCTCAGAATAGACAATGAATTTATCATGTCTATTGGAGGTAAGCCATGGAACCAAGGAAACCAATTGAGGAACTCGCGGCAGAGGTCGTCAAAGAACTTGAGCGTTTGCATTACGCATATAACACCATATGCCAATTGCGCGCTTCGTTCAAAAGGATCTGTGCATTCGCGAGAGACAGAAATGTGCAATACTTTTCCGAGGATTTCGGAAAAGTATACTTGAAAGAAAAATATGGCTGTACAACAAATTACTATCTGGATATCTTCCCTAAAAAGGCGAAACAAGCCATTCGCTCGGTCCGACTTCTCGGCGATTTCCAACTTCATGGTGTTGTCATTCGCAGGATTAAGAAGCGCAAGGGTTATGTGAAGCCACCACAGTTTGAGGAAGCTCTGACCGCGTACGAAAAAGAATGTGAAAGCAATGAATACTCGCTACGCGGTATGCGCACCAGACTGCAGCGATTATTTTTCTTCATCGATTACCTGTCAATGCGCAGAGTGATGGATTTTAGCGAAATCACGCCTGAAATCATCTCGGATTATGTCATTAGCATTTGTCCTAATCATGAAAAAAGTATCGCGTCCATTCTGACTACTTTGAGAGTTTTCTTGAGGTTCCTCTATCTACACGGATACATCAAAGAAGACCTATTTCTTAGCGTGCCGAAGCAGAGTAAATACAAATACCCTGCTGTCCCGTCTACTTGGGAGCCGGACGAGGTAAAACGAATGCTTGATGCTATTGATCGGGCAAACCCTGTCGGGAAACGAGACTATGCCATCCTTCTTCTAGTCGCAAAGCTTGGAATACGTGCCGGCGATATCAAGGCGTTGAAACTCTCAGACTTAAATTGGACTTCTAAAACCATTACCATCACGCAAGAAAAAACAAAAGTCGAAGTTACTTATCCAATTTTGCATGATGTGGGCTGGGCATTAATCGATTATCTCCAACATGCCCGACCTGTTTGCGATACACCCTATTTGTTTGTACGCCTACATGCTCCTTTTGAAGCCTTCGGTGAAAACGCCAATCTTCATAACATAATTACGAAATACACCCGCTTAGCCGGAATTACTATTCCCCGCGGGAAACGGCATGGCCTTCATTCGTTAAGGCACTCGCTTGCAAGTACACTATTGGAGCAGGGAGCATCCCTTGCCGTTATCTCCGAAATCCTAGGCCATGTAGACTCGAAGTCAACTTCAGTATATCTGCATACGGATATGAAAGGGCTGGCGGCCTGTGCGCTCGACCCAGAGGAGGTGATGCTCCATGTCTGAAGCTCGCCCGTACAAAAGCTCGCTGTCCATCCCTATTGAAGGCTACATTGCTGAGAAGCAGGCTCTCGGGTATGCATTTAAGAAAGGTTCGGCTTTGTTGAAGATTTTTGACTCTTACGTTCACAGCCACTGCCCGACTGAGACCGTTCTAAGTAAGGAACTGGTGATAGAGTGGACTGCTCGCAAGCCCAATGAGACCCTATCCACCCAATGTGGTAGGATTTCATTGCTGCGGGGGTTGGCAGAATACATGAATCGCGTAGGATATTCAGCGTATGTATATCCCAAAGCAATGAACACCGTAAACAGATATTCTTATATTCCTTACATATTTTCGAATATCGAAGTGAAACGAATATTTGAGGTGTGCGATCAATATCCGCCGAACAGTTGCGCACCTAATCGGCATTTAGTCTTGCCGCTATTACTCCGAATGCTTTACGGATGTGGCCTCCGAATTTCCGAGGCGATGCAATTGACTATCCAAGATGTTGATCTGAACAGTGGTTCCTTATACATTCGCAATGCTAAGTTCAACAAAGAGCGGATTTTACCAATATCAGAAAGTCTTAAAGAGCGATGCCTGGAGTATTGTAAAACTGTCGACATTGGAAGGTTAGGTAACCCGTACTTCTTTCCTTCTCCGTTTGGCGGACATTATTCCGAATCAACTCTGTACAAGCTTTTTAGGGATGTGCTCTGGAGAGCGAAGATTCCGCATTTGGGGAGAGGAAAAGGTCCCCGCATTCACGATTTTCGGCATACCTTCGCTGTAAATTGCTTAAAGAAATGGGTGTTAGACGGAAGGGATCTTAACAACAGCCTTCCTTATCTTTCGGCCTATCTCGGCCATGAAGATATGCGAGGCAGCCAAAGATATTTGCGTTTGACTGCTGATTTGTATCCCGACATCACAAGCAAGATTGAAGAAATCTGCTCATACATCATTCCGGAGGTGAGGCAGTATGAAGCAGACTGACTTTGCGAAGACGCTTGCCCGGTATCTGACAGATTTTCTGCCCGGACAGAGAAACGTCAGCCCCAATACGATTAAATCCTATCGCGATACCTTCAAGCAATATCTTAAGTTCATGCAAGAGGAACGGCAGATCAGGCCAGAAAAGATTTCGTTCGCTTCTGTAACCACACAAAGTATTCAGGATTTCTTACACTGGCTTG
>NZ_JBCNFP010000173.1:0-6212 GCF_050481165.1 Paenibacillus cisolokensis | reverse complement strand
ATTCCGATTTCATGTTAAAAGAACTTGAGCTGGATCAAAATACTGTGATTGTATTTCTGGCTGATCATGGAGAGTATTTGGGTTCGCACCATTTAATCACAAAAGGAGAATGGCCATGGGAAGAACTTATTCGGGTTCCCTTTATATGGAAAATTCCTGAATCCATGAAAAAAGGCTATCTGAATGAACAAGTCGTCAGTTTGCTGGATTTTGTTCCAACCATATTGGATTTGGCAGGAATTGAACCAGCCGTGATGGATGTCAGGGGAGTTCAATACACCGAACCTTTAGGGTTGCCCGGGCGTTCGTTGCGTCCCATTATCGAGCAAGGAGATGTACTCCCGCCTGGGCCAGCGATTGTGGAATATGACGAAGACTGGTTTCCCCCCAATGTGTGCAGGATGCGCACGATCGTTACAGAGCGTTATAAGATGACGGTCTATTTAAACACGGAGGATGGCTTGCTTTATGATTTGCAGGAGGACCCGTATGAACAAAAAAATTTATGGTTCGACCCATCGTTTGCCCGGGTTAAGCATATCTTGACCGAACAAATGCTGAGGGAATTGGTTCGTACAGATCGTTGGGATACAAAACGAATAACCGGAGCATAAACAGGATAAAACAGCTGTCCATCATTTCCATCCTGATTCAATGACAAACTCCCACTGCGATCCGCCGCAGTGGGAGTTTGTCATTAGCATGGAATAAATCAAATCATTGACCACGGGCAAAATAAACAGAGAATAGAGGTGTTTGTTACAACAGCATAGATTGCGTTCCGGACGGGCCGCAAAGGTCGATATTTGTTTATGAGAAGTCGGACTCGAATCTTGTTCACTTTGTCGGAGACGCCATATGATGAAGTGGAACAGTCCAGCGATAAAATATGAAGGATGCAGGGGGGATCTGAAATTCTTAAAGCGCTTGCAGAAGATATGATATATGAAACGGGGAGGGAATCGGATTGAAAACACCAAAAAATGTAAATCGAAAAATCCATCTTGATTTCCATACGCCATATTGGGTAAAAGCGGTGGGACAGCATTTTGACGCAGAGGAACTCGTTTCGACCTGGAAAAAAGCTCATGTGAATGCAGCGACGGTTGTATTCGGACTATGTGCTTGCGGGAACGCCTATTATGAATCCAAGCACGCCCCTATTCACCCGGGTTTAAAAAAAGATTTGCTGAGATTGTTATTGCCTGTTGCCAAAAGGGAAGGGATTACAATCTATGTCCATTTCGGACCGGGAATAAATGACCGGTCAGTAATCGAGCACCCGGAATGGGCAATGGTGACCAGGAATGGCAAGCGGTTGGATACCAATGAAGGAAAAGAGTGGGGATGGGTATGCTTCAATTCTCCTTTTGTGGAGAAACAATTTTTCCCCCAGCTAAAAGACTTCGTACATCAGTTCCCCGATATCGCTGGTGTCTACCTGGATATGGTTACGTATCCTGAAGACACATGTTTTTGCGGCTATTGTCGTAAAAAGGCGGCAAAATTGGGATTGAATATTTACAAACCTTCAGATTATGCAAAATTGAGGGAGATGACACTTGAACATTTTATGGCCGAAGCTCGAAAGATTGTGAAGGAAGTAAATCCGGATATCGGTTTTACGGCGAATTGTCGATGGTATGTCGGCGGGGCGCGCTCACCATCACTTGATTCCATTGAACTGGAAGCTCCGGTTAGCTGGAATAGCTATCATTACGCGGTGATGTCCCGTTACATTCGAACGCTTGGCATTCCCCACAATGCCCAGACTACACGTTTCCCCAAAAACTGGGGTTATTTTGGCAGTTTGAACAATGAAGTTCAGCTAACCTATGAATGCGCTGCCATCCTGGCTACACTAGGTTCTTGCTGTATTGGAGATCATTTGCCGGCAAATGGCAAGCCCGATCAAGCGGTCTATGACTTGATTGGCAAAGTCTACGCTTTCGTAAAGGAACGGGAAGATTGGGCGCTGGATGCGGTGTCAGTCCCATACATCGCGATATTGGCGGACAGACAACAGATGGTTCGCGGTGCAATGGCCGATGTATTTGGTCATCAGAAACCAGAAGCGTTGTATGGCGCTGGGTTGGTTCTGTTGGAAGGAAACCGGCACTTCGATGTGATTGATGACATGGCGGAACTGGCCAAGTATAAGCTGATTTGGCTGGCAGAGAATGTGACACTTCATGACAATCTGGTTGAAAAACTGGATCATTTCGTTTCCAATGGAGGCAAGCTGCTTGTTACGGGGAAGGGACTGTGGGAAAATGCCGTCTGGAGATCGTTCCTTGAACGTATTAGTAAGGTGCGTTGGACGGGAACAGGGGATTTAAACGGTGAATTTATCAAGCCGATCGGAGCGGCGGGAACGAATGTGCCGATGTCTCCAATGTTTGTACAGGGAAGATTTCCGCATTGGGAGGTACAAGATGGCGGAGAAATCATAGCAGAAGTGCACAGGCCATATGAAGAAATTGATCCTTCATTCCGGTATGGTCATTTTCATGCCCCGGCAGGGGAAAAGGCTGCTTATCCCGGGGCGGTTATGGCTAAGTATGATGCGGGCAAAGTGATTGTCTGTGCCGCTTCGTTGGCCGAGGATTATTTTCGCATCGGAAGTCGCCATGTGAGACAAATGGTGTTGAATATGATGGATGGCTTGTTAGAAGAACAAGAAAAAATAGTGGAAGTCCATGCTTGTTCACCTGCCGTTGAAGTATCATTGATGCAAAAATCCAGAGCATGGATTTTACATCTGACTCAATTTAGCGCCAAACGGCATACCGGAAACACAGTGGTGGAAGAAATCCCGGTCAGGTATTCCATACCGATTGTTTTGCGTCCGCCTGCAAAGCCCAAGCGTGTATATCTTGCTCCGTCAATGGAAGAGCCGAATTGGAAGTGGGAAAATGGAACTGTAAAGTGTACAGTGCCGGAATTACATATTCATCAAATGGTTGTGTTCGATTTTGACTGGTAGCTTTCCCTGTATTTTCCCGGTGTCATTCCGACCTTGTTGCGGAACGTACGGATGAAATGGCTGCTGCTTTCGAAGCCGACAGCACAAGCGATTTCCTGAATGCTTGACATTGTTTCAACCAGCATGGCTTTCGCGCGTTCGATACGGATGTGGTGTAAATATTGGAGAGGAGTCATACCGGTATGCTTTTTCATGCATCGGCTTAAATAGTCAATGTGGTAATGGAAAGCCGTCTCTAACTGCCTGGCATTATAAGGTTCTTTGATCCGGTTTTCCAAGTAACGGGTAACACGTGTGCACAGTGCCAGTGAACGTGGCATGATCTTGTTCCGGAAAATCTCATGTTGCAGTTCGAGCAGCAGTTGTGACATCAGGCTGTGTAATTCCAGGGCGTTTTGTACGAAAATGCGGTTCTTGATATTGACCATCTTGTCCAGGAGCGGAACCAAAATTTCCATATGAATATCGGTAAATTTGGGCAGATACATGAAATGGTTTCTTGGAGACGGGTCATAGTCAGAAGCGTTATGGAGGACAGCTGACCAAGCGAAACCTTCGCTGCTCATCTCACGCAGTGGAGCAGAATGGCTAAAATGCAAGTAATAAGTCTCCGTTTCTTCTTCGCAAGCCCGATGCCCCCAATGGGTTCGGCCGGGTTCCAGCAATAACATCTTTCCGGCGGATATCGAATAAGACTGATCGTCTTCAGTGATATAAAGCGTTCCTTTGGTAACGATGATGAGATCATAAATATTCCACTTTCGCTTGAAATGAATTTGTCCTTTTTTCCACCAGGAATGACCGACCGTGATGAGTTGGGGTAAAGGAGGGATGCCGAACTCCAGCATTTTCAAAGGATATACCCCCTTTGCGAATATTGAACCCATAAAATAGTTTAATCCATATTATATTATATGGAATACATGATATTAGAATATATTTTTCTTCGGAAAAAATGTAATGAACGATAAAAACGATGAGAAAAGGAGAGATGCAGCTATGGGGCGTGAAATATACAATATGAATTTAGGCTGGAAATTTCATGATGGAGACATCTTTGAACGAAATTTCGGTGCGATACATGGAGATCGTTATCAAAATCCTCAATGGGTAAAAGCGGGAAACAATGGTGTTGCCAAAGCCGGCTACGATGATACCGAATGGCAAGATGTACAGCTCCCCCATGATTTTGTCCACAGCAGAGGGCAATATTCGCCGGAAGTTCCCGCTTCGTTGGGTTCTCTGGTAAAAGGAATCGGATGGTATCGAAAGTGTTTTGAACTGCCGAAAGAAGATGAAGGCAAAATCTTGAGCATCGAATTTGACGGCGTATACCGTGACTGCTCGGTTTGGTTGAATGGCCATTTTCTCGGCAGAAACTTGAACGGGTATAACAGTTTCGCTTTTGATATGACGGATGTGGCGAATTACGGTGGAATCAATGTCGTGGCTGTACGTGTCGATGCGACCGAGAATGAAGGATGGTGGTATGAAGGGGGCGGCATTTATCGCGATGTGCGATTGGTGAAAACCGACAGATTGCACGTGCCGCAGTGGGGAACCTTTGTCATGACAGATCTGGAAACAAATCCGCATCAAGCGGTGGTTACCATCATGACCGAGGTTTATAACCGGTATGAACAGGAAGTGAACTTCGATCTCTCCACGAAAATTATAGACCCGTCTGGCCAGAAAATTGACGAAGTGTGTACTGCTTCTTCTATTCAAGCGGATGAACAGTTGCAACTTGAACAAAAAGCACTGGTCCATTATCCAAAATTGTGGTCAATAGATGAACCACAACTATACAAAGCAGTGAGCATCTTGAAGAAGGATGGTCGGATCGTCGACACGTATGAAACAACATTTGGCATTCGTACTGTGCATTTTGATGGAGATCGGGGGTTTTTGTTGAACGGTGCACCCGTCAAGCTGAAAGGTGTTTGTTGCCATGAAGATCACGCAGGGGTTGGAATGGCGATGCCAAAAGCGGTCATCGATTACCGTATCCAGCGGCTGAAGGAAATGGGTTGCAATGCATATCGCACTTCACATAATCCGCCATCCCCTTGGTTGTTGGAAGCTTGTGACCGATTGGGCATGGTCGTGATCGATGAAGTGCGGCAGACGGGCACATCCGAGGAAGCCAGAAATCACTTGAGCTGCTTGATTCGAAGAGACCGCAACCATCCTTCGGTTATTCTCTGGTCGCTTGGCAATGAAGAGATGAACATTCAAGGCACACCAGCAGGTGTTCGAATCCTGCAACGTATGCAACGACTGGCACACCAGCTTGATCCGACAAGAAAATGTACGTATGCGATGAACGGAGACTGGTTAAGAATGACCGAATTTCATGAGGAACACGGTTTCCATATTGATGTGCATGGATTTAACTATATGATGCTGCGTGATTGGGAGGCATACGCCAAATTCCGGGAAAAGTATCCTGACCGTTGTTTGGTGGGAACCGAAAATGCTTCCACGCTGTCGACTCGGGGCTTATACAACAAGGAACAAAGTGGGATTCAGTTGAAACTTTCGGCGCATGGAGAGTCTACTGCCATTTGGTTGAATCCGAAGCGGAAAGGCGTGGTCACGGCTTATGGAGAAACCTACCCATTGTGGGGAGCTACCCCTGAGGAAGGTTGGAAAGCGGCCACTGAGCACGATTATGTCGCAGGACTGTTCGTATGGACGGGATTTGACTATCGTGGGGAAACGTTCCCTTATGAATGGCCGACCGTTGTATCCCAGTATGGCATTATGGATTTATGCGGATTTGCCAAAGATATTTATTATTACCTCAACTTTCGCAGCATGAAATGGGCAAACAAGCCTTAATGTAGTTGGGTAAAGCGGCAATCCATTGCTGGAGTTGACGTTGAATCAGAGCCGAAAGCTTTTTTCCTGCTTTCGTTGCGATTTCGTTGATCAGATCGAGCAGTTGCTGCAAGGCGATCGCCCAGTCCAACGTGCCAACTTCGTCGCACAACACATAAAACAAGCCGCCGAACGAGCGAGCATCCGTACTTTGCCGGTGCTGCCATGCCAGCAGAATATAGCGGGAAAACACAATGGTCGTATGGCTAATCAGCAAATCATAGGAGCGACCTTGAAACTCTTTCTGCAAACGAAGCAGCGACTTGGTGCACTTGAAGAAGACCTCGATGTCCCAGCGGATCCCGTAAATGCGGATCACGTCTGGACCTCTGTCAATAGATTG
>NZ_JBCNFP010000172.1:0-2407 GCF_050481165.1 Paenibacillus cisolokensis | reverse complement strand
TTGTTCCAGTTTTTCCAATTCTGCGCGGCTGACTTTTGGACCGATGTCGGGATCCTTCATCGGGTCACCCACGCTCAATTTTTGAACTTCTGAAACAAATTTTTCCATGAATTCATCATAGATCGACTCATGGATATACATTCGTTCATTGCAGGTGCAGACTTGCCCGCCATTTGTAAATCGTGAAATAACCGCTGCTTTCACCGCTTTGTCCACATCTGCGTCATCCATGACGATAAACGGAGCTTTTCCGCCCAATTCCAAACGAAGGACTTTAATCCTGTCCGCAGCAGCTCGGTATATCTCTTTACCCGCTTCCGTGCTGCCGGTTAACGTAATCAGCCGGGTGATCGGATGGCTGACGAGCACTCTTCCCACTTCGTTGCCCGATCCGGTTATCACGTTGAGCACGCCTGCGGGAAGACCGACTTTTTGTGCCAGTTTTGCCAGCTCAAGCACTGCGAGTGGCGTTACTGATGGCGGTTTGACGATCATGGTGTTGCCACAAACCAAGGCGTTTCCCAATTTTCGCGCGGCCAGAGCCAGAGGGAAGTTCCAGGCTACAATTCCTGCCGTTACGCCATATGGGACTCGCTGAATCCAAATCTGTTCATTTTCATGTTCCGAAGGCAAGATTTCCCCTTCGATTCTTCGGGCATGTTCAGACGCATATTGCAGAAACAGCACCGAACCGTCTACTTCCCCCTTTGCTTCGCGCAACGGTTTTCCCTGTTCGGCAGTCAATATCTCTGCAATCCGCTGCTTGTTTTCCTTCAATTCCATGGCCAATGCATGGATATATTCCGCTCTTGTAACCGGAGAAAGCTTTCTCCAATCCTTTTGTGCTTTTTCGGCCGATTCAAGGGCACAGATCGTGTCCTGTTCCGTCCCTGCCGGCACGCTTGCAATAATTTCCTCATTTGCCGGGTTTTCAACTTCGATTGTCCGCCCGGAAGATGACTCCACCCATTCCCCGTGGATAAACATCTTATATTGCTTGACCATGAACAATTACCCTTTCTCTATTTCATTGATCTTGTTTTGCCGATTTTCCCAGCCAAAGCCTTTCCGGATTGATTTTGTTCAAATAATGGAACTTGAAACTTTCATCTACTTTATACATCTGGATATAATTCCATTTGGACTGCACAACGTGACAAAGTCCCCAACGCAGGCCTTCCAACGGAGAACGGTCGGAGTCAGGCGTACGATATGGGCCGGGAGCTTCCGGCGGATTTTTGATCACTGCTTCAATCTCGAAATTGATTCCGTCATGAGCATATTGGATAGTGTTTTTTTCAGGGCCATCCGTCGTCAGCAGGGCGGCCATCCCGCCTCGATACTGCCAAAGGCAGGTTTCATGTCCGCTATTGGTGACCGGGTTGTACTCGGATTTAACATAGGGACCTTCGGGATGGTCCGCTATGGCGACTCCCCATTTGGTCGTTCTCCCTCCGAAGTTCATCTCCTCACCCATTTGTTCACCCTTGTAATACAACCAGAACTGATTGTTATAATAATCATGAACCTTTAAACTGTCAAAATCCCCTTTATGCTTCACAGTGAGACGATTATCATCGTCACCAAACCATTCTCCATTGTTGGACGGACGTAAAATGGGTGCATCCAATTTTCGCCATGGGCCGTCGGGCGAATCAGCGACAGCCATTGCGATATTCTCAAGGCTCCTTAGCTTATAGGGGGATTGAACAACCTGGTAAACGAGATAAAATTTATCCCCGTGGTGCAGTATCTCCGGTGTAAAAACACTCCGATCATCATATGAGCCTTTTGGCCCCCGTCCAACCGCCCTTCCCCGTTCAGTCCAGTGCACACCGTCCGGAGAAGTTGCATACCAAATCTCCGAATAATCCCAGGGAAAAACTTTCGCTTCAGGGTCTCCCGTTTGAAATCCAAGAGCTTCTCCTTCAGATTTGGTATACCAGACATAATACAAATCATTTATTTTTAAAACACTACTGGGATCCCTTCGATGCACGCCTTTCGTATTCCAGCCCCTGCACCGGAAAATACCGAAATTCACAAAACCAGTCGCTATTTTTGGTGTACTGTTTTGCGCGCTTCGTAGCCGCGCTTTCTTTTCTCACCCGAATGTACCCCTTTCCAGGATGAAGTCCAGAATAAATCAACATGAAGTTTCAATATATCTTCATAACACAGGAATATTGGAACTTTGTTTCACTTTATTTCATTATATACACGGCTTGTCAAATCGTCAATTCGCATATGGACGAAGTCAGTGTCAAGTCAGTGTGGGCAATTGATTAAGGGAACAAAACGAACTTCATAAAGAACCCTTGCCCCTGTAAGCGCTTTGCCTTGATTATTCTCCAAACAAAAGAGATATTTACCTAAATTTGTAAGCTTACCCTCGAAGCCCTTTAAG
>NZ_JBCNFP010000171.1:0-8351 GCF_050481165.1 Paenibacillus cisolokensis | reverse complement strand
AACTTTTCACTGTCCAGTTATTATAAACAACATAGGAAATAAAAATCAAAACCGCCGCGGCCGGCACGGAGCAAAAGGCCTCCAACGCAAAAAAAGGTTGTTCCCCTCAAGGCGTCATCGGAAGATGACATTCCCCGGGAACAACCTCCGCCGCTATCGGCCGTTCAGCTTACGGTTCGCGGGCGCTCCAGCCTGGACAGCCCCGGCCAGCGGAACGAAGCCCATTCGGGACGATGCCGGTCCACCTTGGCGACGACGACGGTCATATCGTCGGCAATTTCCCCCTGGTGATGCCGGACGACCCGCTCCAGCAGCGTGTCCGCAATCTCTTGCGGATCCTCCGCCACAATCTCCTGAATGACCCGCTTCATCCACAGCTCCTTGTTGACGGTGTAACCCGGCGCGTCGAAAATGCCGTCCGTCATCATAATCAGCGTATCGCCGGGTTGAAGCTGAACCGAAACGAGATCGATGTCCAGTTCCTGCAAGATGCCGATCGGCAAATTGTTGGCCGATATTTGGATTACCTCTCCTCCCCGTTTAATAAAGCTCGGCGTCGATCCAATCTTCATAAACGTCGTCTTGGCCGTATACAAATCGATCAGCGCCACGTCCACCGTGGCGAACATTTCGTCGGACGACCGCAGCATCAGGACCGAATTGACCGACTTGATCGCCAGCTTCTCGTCCATGCCCGACTGCAGCAGCTGCTGCAAAATGGTCAGCGCGGTGCTGCTCTCGAGCCGGGCCCGCTCGCCATTGCCCATTCCGTCGCTGATGGCGACGGCGAATTTGCCGTTGCCGAGCTCGACCGTGCTGAAGCTGTCTCCCGAGAGCAAATCGCCTCCTTTGGCCGCGCCCGCAACGCCAGTTTCCACTTCGAATTCCTTGGCAGAGCCGAAGACGACAAGTACAGGGTCGCCATTCTTCTCCGGGTAGCGCTCGGATTTGACGGCGATATTTTCGCCGAGGATATCGGAGAGAAGCGGGGCAATAATTTTCCGGCATTCGTCGTAACCTCTGCTAAACGTATGGTATACTTCAATTTCAACATTCCCTTCTTCTAAATTGATAATATCGACGCCCTGTATCGATAAACCGAGACCTTCCAGCGCTTCCCGGATTTGCTCTTCCTGCAAATGCAGCGTCTGGCCTTCGCGCTTGATTTCGCGTGCCAGGTCCTCCATAACCTGCGATACGCCGGACAGCTGCTCAGCCACAAGCTGGCGCGATTCCGCAAGCTGCTTGCGCCAACGTTGATCGTTGCGGTACAGTTCGTATTGCTGCCGCATCACGTCAAGCACCTGCTGCGTCCTGCCGCAATGCCTGTTCCAGCTTTTCGGCAGGTCCTTGTTTCCGAGCGGCCGGCCTTCTTCCACCGCCGTCATCATATCGGTCATCATTTGATACGTTTGATAAAATTTGCCCTCCCAGCACATCGATTGGCGGTGGCAGCTGGCACACGTCCGCTCCGCAACCGCATTCATAAAATGTCCGATCTCCTCCTCTCTTCGATTCTCCCCGCCCGTCTCCGGCTGGATGGGGCCGAAGCTGCGGGACAATTGGCGAAAAATTTCCGAGAACTGCGCGACCCGTTGCGCGGTCACCTCCCTTACCCGTTTGGCGTATTCATGCTGGGACTTGGCATGCTCGTGCGTGCCGGGAACATAACGGGCGATCGTGCGGATCACCCCCTTGGGCGTCATCAGGAATAAAGCCGCCGCCGCGACCGACTCCCAGACGGAAGCCATAACATCGGTCTGATTGCCGACATATACGGATAGAATGGATGTGCCGAGCAGCATCCCGAAAGCGACAGCCATCTTGCCCGCATCGCGCAGCAGGCCGGCCAGCAAACCGGCGAAGGCAAGCAGGCTCATCTGCACGACGGCGCCCAGATCGACCAGGCTGAGAATCAGTCCGGCGACGACGCCGACCGCAGTGCCGAGCGGCGCTCCGCCGACAAAGGCAAACAGCAGCAGCACGTAGCGGGACATGACATGTTCCGCCGACATACCGTAAACGACCCAGCCGACCGCCCCTGTCATGACCGACGCAAGCAGAATCATGAGACAAATAATTTCTTCGTTTTTGAGCGAAGCGCTCTTGCGCGTCATCGTCAGCACCGGCACGGCTTGCATAAACACAAGCGTCAATACGAAAGCGAGCGACGCTTCGACGCCGATCATCGTCAAGTCGTACCAGCCGAGCGCCTTGTCGATAAACGCATCGAACAGTCTGACGAGCAGCGTGGCCATAAACACGAGCAGCGGCGCGTACGATATTTCCGACTTTTCATAAGCCTCCATCCCTCTTATCAATAGGTACAGCACCGCCAGCTCCATGGCGATCCAAACCGGCTCGGGCGTCATCGCGAAGAAGCTGCCGGCCACCAGCGAAAGCGCGACCCAGCGGCCGGCATCCTTGCGCATGAAGTGGATAACGGCGAAATAGGCGGCCGCAAACGGCATAAGCGATTCCAGCAATACGGCCCGACCGAGCAGAAATCCGATAGCTACCAGCAGCAGCGTCCACTTTTTCGCCGATAAGGCGCGGACGATCCGGCTGGAAGCCGCCGATTCCCGCCCTTTGCGAATCGCCGTCTGCATGAAGCTTGTCCGACGCGATCCGGGGAACATCACGACCTGATTTTTGTCCATCGCTACAGCACCACCATTTCGAAAAAATTGAGATGTTCCCTCATTATAGGAGTTGGTTTTTATAAAGTTTGTCAGATGACGTAGCCTGTCCAAAAGTTTTTTCCGACAAAAGCGCGCATGCCTTCGCGCCTGTGTCGTATGAGCCGCAAACCCTTGTCCCGACCGGGACGAAACGTTAATCGCCGGCAGCTTCCCGCCGACTGCGGGCGGGAGCATTCGCCGAAACCCGTGCCGGAAACCTTGACGAAACAGCGGCTTATCGTGTCGGGAATGCTGGATGTATCGGGAAAAGTTTTCGGCATACGGCCGGAAGACGCAAAAAAAGCAGAACCGTCTGAGGTTCTGCCGTTTGTTCGATTTATATCCTTATACCCGCTTGGCGCCGCGGCCTCCGCGTTTGCCCTCGGTATTCTTCTTCAGAGACGAAATGCGTTCTTCACTGTCTTTCAGGAAGCGTAACATTTTATCCTCAAAAGACGCCTTGTTGTAAGGAGCCCGGCCGGATGACGGCTTGAAAGGACGTCCTCCGCGATCGCCGCCTCCGCGATTGAAGCGTTCCCGCTGTGGTGCAGGCTGCCCTTCGGGCCGGTCAATCGCCTGTTTGATGGAGAGTCCGATCTTTCCGTCTTTGTCCACGTTAATTACTTTGACCGTGACAATATCGTCAAGCTTCAAATGATCTTTGACGTCTTTGACGTAATTATCGGCAATCTCGGAAATGTGAACGAGCCCTGTGACACCTCCCGACAAATCGACGAATGCCCCGAAATGCGTAATGCCTGTCACTTTGCCCTCTAATTTGGCTCCCACTTCAATTGCCATAAAATAAAATGTTCCTCCCTAAAATTTTTGCGAAGTCAGCCTTCGGCAAGCCTAAGCATGCAGCGGGCAGCTATGCCCTTTGAAGAAGCCTTCTTACCGTGATTATAACCGAATGGCGAAAGCAAGGTCAACAGACGTTCACCCGTTTTGCAGCGGTATTCCCGCTTATTCCACAACTTGGATTTGAATCTCGCCCTTCTTGACCATTCCCTGTTCTTTTCTGGCCAATTGCTCGATATATTCCGGGTCGTTCAGCCGTTCCACTTGCTTCCGGAGCCCGTTATTTTCCTTGTGGGTTTCCGCCAGTTGGTTCCGGATGGCAGCAAGACGCATCGCCGTCTCCTCTTGCTGCTTCGCCTGGTTGACCAGCGTATATCCAGCCCAGCCCATGAAGAGCGTGATGACGATCGCCCACAGCTTCAACCGTCGTTTCGCACCCGAGTTGCCGGCTGCTTGTTTGGAGTTGGCGTACGTCATGCATGTACCTCCTTAAAACCATCGTTTCCACAGACGGGAGAAAAATCCGCCGACCGCCCGAACTCGTTTTCCCTTGTCCCACCAGACTGCAACAGGAGCCAGCAGCCGCCCAAGCGGACGGAGGACCGGACCGAGCAGCCAGCCTAGCAGAAGCCAGAGCGGACGTGTCAATTGTAACACAATTTTAAAGAGGAAAATAGTAAGCGCGGCCAAAAACCCCAATATTACCCGGGCTAGACGGTAAATTAGGAATAAAGGCTTAATGATTACCAGTTCGAAAATACTGGCCCCGATATGCAGCATTTTCCGTACGGCGCGGATCAGCCAGCGAACGAGCGCAATGACAGGCCGGCTGAACAACCAGAAGTAACAGCAAATGCCGATCAGCAGCCCGAGAAAGACGTAGGCTCTCACCTCGCCGTCGTTGCTTTCGAACAACACCCGAAATACGATGATCGTCGCCGCCGTCCAATAGAGCAAATCGAGGACCGGAATCCACCAGCGGCTGAACCTCAATTCGTTCGAGATGACCCGATAGCCGTCGAAGACGAGGCCCATGCCGAGGCCGGAGAGCAGCATCATCGCCAATGTCCAACCTTGTGCGTCGAGACTCACTTGAACAACTTCCCTAGCAAGCCTTTGGATTTGGCATGGGCGTTTCCGTCCAAATAGGTCAGAGAATGAACCAGCCCTTCGATGGCGACAAGCCCCTGCTCCAGACTGAGATGCTTGATATGCAAATTTTGCCCTTTAATGGTAAGGAAACCGAGTACGGTTTCCAGCAAAAATTCTTCGCTGTCGAAGCTTTCCACATTCCGCACGCCGGTCATTTCCAGCAGCTTGCGATTCAGCATCTTGACTTCCTGGCGCTTCTGATCCTTGACCTGATCGTTCATCGACTCGTCCCTCCCTTTGAGACTAGCTTATGGGAAAGGGACGGGGTTTAGAACCGTCCGCATACGCGGGCATAAGGGGAATATCGAAATGACGCGAAGCTCACAATAAGGAAGGCTGTTCCGAACCGAACGATGGATCATTCAATTCCCGAACGAGGATGAGGTTGATTGAAAAAGATACTGTACATGATGGTGTTCCTTGCGCTTATGCTGCAGATCCTGATCTCCGATTATACAGCGGCCGGGGCTCCCTCTTCCGTTCAGTCCGCCGAACAATTGGAGGAGGAGAGCGTGTATCTGATGATTGACAAAAGCGACAATTTCCTTCTCGTTATGATGAACGGATACGCCGTTTACCGCTTTACGGTCGCAACCGGGCGCAACATCCATCTGACGCCGACCGGCCAATTCCGCATCGTGGCGAAAACCGTCAACCCGTGGTATATTCGAAAACAGATCCCCGGCGGCGATCCCCGCAATCCGCTCGGTACGCGATGGATCGGGCTCAACGTTCCCGGCACCGGAGGCTACACGTACGGCATTCACGGCACGAACCGGCCGTATTCGATCGGCAGCAGCGCTTCCTCGGGATGCGTGCGGATGCATAACCGGGACGTGGAATGGCTTTACCGCCATATTCCGCTCGGTACGTCGGTCATCATCCGAAATTAAGCCGCATGGCCGGGCCGACCGGCCGCGCCGAAATGAAAAACGCCTGCGGGCAGCGGAAAAGCTGCCGCAGGCGGTTTCATTCTTCAAGCCTCATCGATTCGATCTTCGCGGGGACGTTCTTCTTCCTTAAGCAAGGTGTACATCCGTTCCGCCTCTTCTTTACGGGTCGTTTCCGCCAGCTGTTCGACGCGGACAGTGACGATTTTATGACCGTATTGAATTTTGAGCTCGTCGCCGACTTTGACGGCGCTGCTCGCTTTGGCTTCCCTGCCGTTAATCCAAATCCGCCCCTGATCGGACACGTCCTTGGCCACGGTGCGCCGCTTGATCAGCCTCGAAACCTTGAGAAATTTGTCCAGACGCAATTACTTGATCGCTTCTTTCAGTTTGTTGCCGGCTTTGAAAGCGGGAACCTTCGATTCCGGAATGGTGATTTCCTTGCCCGTTTGCGGGTTGCGGCCTACACGGCCGGAACGCTTGCGGGTCTCGAACGTGCCGAAACCGATCAGTTGCACTTTATCGCCGTTTGCAAGAGCTTCGGTCACTTCGCCCAGAAAACCGTTGAGCACCGATTCCACGTCGCGCTTCGACAGACCGCTTTTCGTTGCAATGTTGTTGATCAGATCCGTTTTGTTCATATTCCTTCTTCCTCCTAACATTCAATCCAAAATGACAGCAATTTGCTCGGGCCAAGCGTAAACGGCTTCGCCGGAGAAGCGTCGTTTTCGCGTTGAAATATAAGCAAAGCATCGTCCGGGGACGCACGCTTCCTTATATCCTTACAAGGCGCACAAGTCTATTACTTCTGCCTGCAACCGGAAAAATCCTCCCAGATGACGAAATTTTTTTGTCAGGCTTCCGAAAAGCGGCGCAAATTTCACCGGCTAGACTATACGCGGTTTTTCGCCTCTTCCCACCAGCGATCCATTTCTGTTAGGTCAGTCTGGTCAAAATTTCGCCCGTTTATACGAAGCTGTTCTTCGATATAAGAGAACCGTTTGCGGAATTTTTGATTCGTTCGCGCGAGCGCTTCTTCCGGATCGGCACCGATAAAGCGCGCCGCGTTGACCGCGGCGAACAGCAGGTCGCCGAGCTCGCCGGATTGCGAAGCGGCATCGCCGCTACGGACCGCTTCGCGCAGCTCCCGCAATTCCTCCTCGATCTTGTCCAGCGCATCGTCGACCCGGTCCCAGTCGAAGCCGACCTTGGACGCTTTCTTCTGGAGCTTGTACGCTTTCATGAGCGCCGGCAAATCGGCCGGAATGCCGTCGAGCACCGATTGCCGATCAGGATCGGCGCCCTTGCGGCGCTTCTCTTCCGCCTTCATCCGTTCCCAATTGCGCAGCGCTTCCTCGGCATCGCTTGCCCCGGCCTCTCCGAATACATGCGGATGGCGGAAAATGAGCTTCTCGTTCAACGCCTGGATCACATCGTACGCCGAGAACGTTCCGGTCTCCTCTTCCATCTGGCAATGCAGCATAACTTGAAGCAGCACGTCCCCGAACTCCTCCATCATGCCGGCAGGATCGTCGTTGTCGATCGCTTCGATCGCTTCGTACGTTTCCTCGATAAAGTTTTTCCGAATGGACTGATGCGTCTGCTCGCGGTCCCACGGGCATCCTTCGGGGCTGCGCAATATGGCCACAATCTCGTGCAGCCGTTCGAACGTCCGGTTGCGCAGGCTGGCATCGTCCGAACGAGGGATGTAAACGAGGGACAGGTTGCCGAAATCCGCCGACCGGTCCAGCTCGAACAGCGGAACGGCGGCGATCCGCTCTTCCCCGGGCACGCCAAGCGCATGGCCGACGATGACGGTATGCTCGTCCGGATAGACTTCCATCAGCGCCAGCTTTACATCGGAGGCGGTGAACGTATCGTACACCTGGCAAACGACGGTATGGATGTCCGGACGCAGCTTCGCCGGCGTCACATCTTGCGCGTCCAGCAGCTGGAACCCTTCGATCGGATCGAAGCCGAGACGGGTAAAGGCCTGATCGAGGAAGCTTTCGCCGCCCATAATGGTGTATTCGATCCCTTCGCGCGGGCATCTTTCCTTAAGCAGCGCCACGGTCCGCTCCGCCACCATCGGATGACCCGGAACGGCATAAAATACCGAATGCGCGGCCAACAATGCCGCATCCTCCGTGCCCGGCGGAGCGGCGGACGAAAGGCGCCGCGCTTCCTCCATCAGATCGGCGGCGATTGCTTCATAGACGTCGTCGAACGAGTCGAACCGCTCGTACAGCTCGTCGTAAGAGCGGTAGGCGATGCCGTTCTCGCGCAGCAGCTTCACCATCGGATGGCGTTCGGTGCGCAGCCGTACGACGGGAGCGGCCTGCAATTGTTTCCATACGCCCAGCGTCAGCTGGTCGGCGTCGCCGGAGCCGAGGCCGGCTACGATAATGTGCGGTTTCATGGTATGTAAACCTCCTATCACGTTTCCGCCGGAAAAGCGGCTTCGTAAGCGCTGGCTCAGATATTGCGCGGGCAAAGCCGGCTTCGCGGGGCCCGGACGGGCGGCGCTTGCCGTAAGCCCGCTATTCGCCGCGCGGCAGCAGCCGCCAGCGGCGCAGACGCGCGGCGAGGCCAGCGCCGCCCGGGAGCGCGCGCCATTCGCGCGCGCCGATGCCGCCGCTGCGCAGCAGCACGGCGGCGAATACGCAGGCGCCAACGGCCGTGCCCGTCAGCGCCTGCACCGCCGCCGCGGCCCGCGGCGGCAACGGAGCGAGCACGGCGGACAGCACGCGCTCGGACAGCGTCAGCGCCGCGGCCAGCGCCGCGAGCGCGAGAGCGGTGCCCGCCCAGACGCGCAGCGGGGCGGGCA
>NZ_JBCNFP010000170.1:0-529 GCF_050481165.1 Paenibacillus cisolokensis | reverse complement strand
GGCCTGGATTGCCATTGCTGGATATCCTCCAGCACGGTCGCGGTAATGTTGCTGACGGTCGTGGGTGAATAGTGGCTGCCAAACATGCTCTCGATGAAGCGAGCGACGTCTCGCGTGCCCATGCCGGCTTTGTACATTTGGATCACCGCCTCTTCCAGCCAGCCATCTCGGCGTTGGTAAGGTTCGAATACATGCGTTTGAAACTCACTGTTCCGATCCCGCGGTACACGGAGATCCTCGATCGTGCCGAACTTGGTCTGAAGAGAGCGCTGGTAGTATCCGTTCCGACTATTAGGCTTTTCTTTTTCATTCTCCATGAAGCTTTTGATTTCAGCTTTCATGATGGACTCCAGGTTCTCTTTAATAAACTGCGTGACAAGTTTTTCAAATAGATCTGCGAGCATATCTTGGTGTATAGTAGTCATGAGTAGGGTTCCTTTCTTGTGGTTTACGCACACTCCAAGATACCCTACTTTTTTTGCGCCTGCCAGGTCACAAATTCTGGTTACACAAACTATTGTACATCATC
>NZ_JBCNFP010000169.1:0-6657 GCF_050481165.1 Paenibacillus cisolokensis | reverse complement strand
GCTGTACTTTCGAAATTCAGGTTTATATTATAACTTTTCCAATTAATAGTAATTCTTATACATAAAGCTTATTGTCGCATTCTCGATTCCCGGTGTCCATATACAAGCAGATCGAGTAGCCGGCGTAAAAGAAAAAAGCCTGCAGGTTAGCTCCAGACGGAACTTCACCTGCGGGCCAAAGCCGTTTTATTCCAATTCTTTGATCAATTGCCGTACCATTCCGTAATGCGGTTGAAAATTTGCTCCTTCGTAAACCCGTATTTCTCCAATAAGACGCTCCCGGGTGCGGACGCACCAAAACGATCCAACGTAATCAGGAGGCCCTCGGAGCCCGCGTAACGTTCCCATCCCAGCGAGCTTCCCATTTCGATGCAAACCCTTTTCCGAATGTGGGGAGGGATAACGGAATTCCGGTAGGCCTGATCCTGTTCTTCGAACAACTCCCAGGAGAGCATGCTCACCACGTTCACTTTGCGGCCGTGCTGTTCCAGCATGCTTGCGACCTCAATCGCCAGCGGAACCTCCGACCCGGACGCGATCAACAACAAATCGGGATGGCCGTGCGGCGTTTGGACACGAATATACGCGCCCCGATGCGCCAGCTCGCGCCCTTTCTCCGAGCCCGCGGTCACAGGTAGCGCCTGTCTGGTTAGGACAAGCGCACTCGGGCGGCGGCTTTGGCTTAAAGCAATTTGATAAGCGGCCATCGTCTCGTTCGCGTCGGAAGGCCGGAGCACCAGCAAATTCGGGATGCTTCTTAATCCCGCAAGCTGCTCAATCGGCTGATGGGTCGGACCGTCCTCGCCAACGGCGATGCTGTCATGCGTCAATACATAAATGACAGGTTGCCCCATTAAAGCGGACAGTCGCATCGCAGGCTTCATATAATCCGAAAACACAAAGAACGTTCCGCCGTAGACCCTCAGACCGCCGTGCAAAGACATCCCGTTCAAGGCCGCCGCCATCGCATGCTCGCGTACTCCGAACCAGATGTTGCGGCCCTGGAAATTCTCGGGTTGATACGCTTCTTCCTGACGGATCGTCGTTTTATTGGATGACGCCAGATCTGCGGAGCCTCCGAGAAAATAAGGGATGGCCGAAGCGAGCGCATTGATGGCTTTGCCGGAAGCGTCGCGCGTCGCCACCTTCTCTCCGATATGAAAGACGGGAAGCGCGGATTCCCAGCCCTCCGGCAATTCCCCGGCAAACGCCTTTTCCAGCTCGGAGGCCAAATCCGGGAATGCTTCTCGATATCCGTTCCACACTTGTTTCCATGATTGCTCCGCTTCGATGCCCCTTTGCACCGCTTGCCGGAACGGTTCGAGAATATGCTCCGGGATTTCGAAAGGCGGGTGCGGCCAACGGTACGCTTCCCGTACGAGGGAAATTTCCGCTTCGCCAAGCGGCGATCCGTGGCTTTCGGACGTTCCGGCTTTGTTCGGACTGCCGTAACCGATGATCGTCTTCACTTCAATGAGCGCAGGCTTCTGCGATTGTTGCGCCTTCTCGATCGCTGCGTGAATGGCGGTCAAATCGTTTCCATCTTCCACCTTTAAGACCTGCCAGCCGTAAGCCTCAAACCGCTCGGCCACACGTTCGGTGAAAGCGAGCTTCGTTTCGCCGTCCAGCGATATGTCATTCGAATCGTATAAAACGACCAGCTTGCTTAACCGGAGATGACCGGCCAGCGAAGCCGCTTCGGCAGCGACCCCTTCCATCAAGTCGCCGTCGCCGCACAGGCAATAGGTATAGTGATCCATCATGTTATAGCCGTCTCGGTTATAGCGCGCAGCCAAAAACCGCTCCGCCATCGCCATTCCTACAGCCATCGCAAAACCTTGTCCCAAAGGTCCGGTCGTACACTCCACGCCGGGTGTGTGTCCGTATTCCGGATGTCCCGGGGTATTGCTTCCCCATTGGCGGAATTGCTTGAGATCCTCCAGGCTCACATCATACTGGAATAAATGAAGCAAACTGTACAGGAGCATGGAACCGTGACCGGCGGAAAGCACAAACCGGTCCCGGTTCCACCAATGCGGGTTCGCGGGCTGAAATTTCAGGAAACGGCTCCACAAAACATATGCCATCGGAGCCGCGCCCATAGGCAAGCCCGGATGCCCCGAACCCGCTTTCTCAATCGCATCGACAGACAGCATGCGGATGGCCTGCACGGCGCACAAATCTTGATCGCTGTACATCATTGATTTCCCCCGTCCAACGACAATCCGCCCGGAACTTGAGTCCAATCCTTCAAAAATTTTTCAATCCCGATGTCCGTAAGCGGATGCTTCCACAACGAAGGGAATAAAGAACCCGGAATTGTCGCGATGTGCGCCCCGGCCAGGGCAGCATCTTGCACGTGCAAGATATTCCGAACGCTCGCTGTAATGATTTCCGCCGGGAAATTATAATGGTCGAGAACGGTTCGAAGGTCGCGAATTAACTTTAATCCTTCGATCCCGGTATCATCCAGTCTGCCGACAAACGGGCTGATATAGGTTGCGCCAGCCTTTGCGGCCATTAACCCCTGGGCAACCGTAAAAATCAACGTGACATTCGTTTTTATGCCTTCCTGCGACAGCTTATATGTCGCTTCAAGCCCATCTTCCGTCATCGGGAGCTTGATCACGACATTGTCGGCCCAACGCGCCAATTCGTGCGCTTCCCTGACCATATCCGCAGCACGAACGCCGACGACTTCCGCGCTTACGGGTCCGCTGATTTCCTTGCAAATTTCTTGTATGATTTCTTTAAAAGGCCGTTTTTCTTTCGCGATCAATGAAGGATTGGTCGTAACGCCATCCACCAGCCCCAATCGTTTCACCCGCTTAATCTCTTCTACGTTTCCCGTATCCAGAAAAAATTTCATTACTGCCAGCCTCCTCCTATCCATGTTCTAAACGGCAATCAGGCGTTTATGATGCGACGTGACGAAATGAATCCCCTGACCGCCTCCATAAGTGACCAGCGAGTGCGTCGTTTGCGTTCCGTCACGATTGCGTTGAATTCCGTTCAACATCACGCCTGTCGTAATGCCGGTAGCGACGAAAATGCAATCGTCCGAGGAAACGAGACGGTCCATTTCAAGAGGAATGTCAGGCGTATGAATCCCCATTGTTTTGCACCGTTCCCGCTCCTCATCGTTTGCCGGAAGCAGCTTCGCCTGCATTTCGCCCCCCAGGCATTTCAACGCCACCGCCGACAGGACGCCCTCGGGCGCTCCGCCGATCCCGACAAACAGATCGACCCCGGTGGACTCGACCGCCGTTGCGATGGCGCAGGTTACATCTCCGTCGGTAAAGAGCTTCGCTCTCGCCCCGGTGCTTTTGATTTCTTGCAAAATGTCGGCATGCCGTTCCCTTTGCTGCACCATCACGGTCAATTCGGATACGTCTTTGCCGAGAGCGTCCGCCACATTCCGCACATTATCGACAATGGACCGTTCCAAATCGATGCTGCCCTTCGCCTTCGGACCGACTGCCATCTTGTACATGTACATATCGGGGGCGTGAAGCAGCGTTCCCCGCGGGGCCGCGGCAATAACCGTCGTGGAATTTTCCTGGCCATAGGCGACAAGGTTCGTTCCTTCCAGCGGGTCAACCGCGATATCCAGCTCCGGTCCCCGGCCTGTGCCAAGCCGTTCCCCGATATGAAGCATGGGCGCTTCATCCATTTCGCCTTCTCCGATCACGACGGTTGCGTCCATCTCCATCTTGTTCAACATGAGGCGCATGGCGCTGGTAGCCGCCTGATCGGCTTCGTGTTTGTTCCCGCGTCCGACCCATGGATAAGAGACCAGAGCGGCCGCTTCGGCAACTTGCAAAAAATCGAAGAGCAGTCGTTTCATTGTTCTTCACATCACTTTACGAACATATTGAACGAACGTCTGGAAAATGTAATACGCCGAAACCGCCCCGGGATCCATATGTCCGACGGATCGGTCCCCCAATCGGCTGGACCGTCCCAATTGCGATACTAGGGACGCCGTAGCATTCATACCGTTTTCCGCTTCGGCAAGCGCCTTGTCATAGATGTCTTTGCCGATCTCATCTTTCTCGCTTTGCGTTTTTAATACGCCGAGTACCGGCAGCCAGGTGTCCATCATCGTTTTATCCCCGATTTTGGCTTTTCCGCGTTCCTGGATGCCTTGAATAGCCGCTTCCCAGAATGAAACGAGGTCCCGGTGCGTCAGTTCGGTCTTCCCTGGCAACGCCGCGGATCCTCTTAAAAATGCCGTGGCGTACAGCGGCCCGACGGAAGAACCGACCGCATTCAGGAATGCCATGGCGATCTCCTTGAGCAATGCGCCGCAATCGCTCGCTTCGGATTGCCGTATTTTGTCGACAATGGCCTGCCAACCGATCGACATCGTCACACCGTGATCGCCGTCGCCTAATTGGCGGTCCAGTTCCGACAGCTCGTCCTTGACTTGTTCGATTCGATCGGCAATCTCAACAAACAACTGCTTAAACTGCTCGAATGTCATGACCATGGAACCACGTCCTCCTTATTTCTGCACGTACATCGGTGTGTCAACGGGATAATCGATCATTTGCGCCAGTTCATCATCCAATTTCATGATCGAGATCGAACAACCGCCCATTTCGAGAGAAGTGACAAACTCGCCGACAAACGAACGATAAATGTGGACTCCGAGCTGCTTCAATCTTTGTTCGGCCCGGCGAAACACCACGAACAATTCCATGTAAGTCGTGGAGCCAAGCCCGTTCACCATGACGGCCACACGTTCGCCGGACTCCAGCGGCATGTCTTCCAGAATTTTATCAATCAGGTCGTCGGTCGTTTCATCAGCCGTTTTTAATTTCCCGCGCTGGACGCCCGGCTCGCCGTGGATCCCAAGACCGATCTCCATTTCATCCTCTCCCAGAACGAAGCTGGGTTTTCCGGTTTGCGGCACGGCGCATGGGGATAAGGCGACCCCCATCGTACGAATATTGTCGTTCGCTTTCTTCGCGACCCGGACCACATCGTCCAGTTTCATTCCCATGTCCGCCGCGGCTCCCGCACATTTGAAAACGAGGAATCCGCCTGCGATGCCGCGGCGCCGCTCTACCGCCGGCGAAGAGGCGACGTCGTCCGTGATTAATACCGTCTCTACCCGGATACCTTCCATGGCGGCCAACTCGGCGGCCATATCGAAGTTCATGCAGTCCCCCGCATAATTGCCATACATATAGATGACGCCTTCGCCGCCATGAACCGCTCTCGTACAAGCCAGAATCGGGTCAGGGGGAGGAGAGGCAAATACGTTGCCCACAGGTACGGCGTCGACAAATCCTTTGCCGATAACGCCCATGAAAGCCGGTTCGTGACCGGAGCCCCCGCCGATAATAACACCCACTTTCCCTTGACGGACCGTATTCACGCTTACTACCGCACGTTTGTTTTCCGGCAGCACTCTGACATACTGGGGATAAGCCGCGGCATAGCCTTCGATCATCTCGTCAACAACCAGATTCGGAACATTGATGAGTTTCTTCACTCCATTCACTCCTTCCCATCTGCTCTTCGATGTCCATAATTTTTTCTACTTTTCGTGCCGAATTGCCGCCCTGGAACTCCGAACTCAGCCAGGCTTCCACCACTTTGAGCGCGGCTTCCGGCCCAATCACCTTCGCTCCGAGCGTAATGATCTGCGCATTATTGCTTTTCCGGGCACGTTCCGCCGAATACGTATCGTGGCATTGGGCCGCCCGAATGCCGGGTACCTTGTTGGCGGCAATCGCAACGCCGATGCCGGTACCGCAAATCAGGATCCCGCGTTCCAGACGGCCTTTCTTGATTTCCAGGGCGACCGCGGATGCCACATCGGGATAATCGGTTTCTTCGCAAGAATGGCAACCCATGTCCACGTATTCGATTTTCTCTTTATCCAAATATCGCTTGATCCATTCTTTCAATTCATAGCCGTGATGGTCGCTGCCTATCCCGATTTTCATACAGCATCTCTCCATTTCCTCTCTATTCCTTTTTCGTATATGGGTTCATTATGATATAATACTGTCGTCTCATTACTTTCCGTCTTTCTCTAATGGAGGGAAGCGGAGAAGGATTGCCGGTCATGGTAATCCTTCTTTTTTTCCGCTTCTGCCGCTTCCTCATTACTCCATAAATTCGTCGACGTTTTCGGCTGTTACGAGCTGGAACGGAATCCAGTATTCTTTCTCGATCGGTTCGCCCTTCAGATACTTCACGGCAACCTCTACCGATTGTGCGCCCTGGCCTTTGGCGTCCTGGAATACCGTTGCGTTCAAGCGCCCGTCTTTTACCGCTTGCAAGGCGTCGGAGATTGCGTCGACGCCGACGACCGGAATATCGTCGCGGTCGGTCAACCCTTTTCCTTCCAGAGCCTGCAGCGCGCCAAGCGCCATTTCATCGTTCTGTCCGACGACAGCGTCGATCTGTCCTTCGAACGATTGCAGCCAGTTCTCCATCAATGCGAGACCTTCGGCACGGGACCAGTTGGCCGTTTTTTCCGCCAGCACCTTGATATCAGGGTATTTCTTCAGCACATTATGAATGCCTTCGCGGCGTTGAACCTGAGCCGAGCTGCCGATCGGGCCTTCCAGAATGACGATATTGCCCTTGCCTCCGATCTTCTCGGCAATAAAATTCATCCTGAATTTCGAAAGTGCG
>NZ_JBCNFP010000168.1:0-1722 GCF_050481165.1 Paenibacillus cisolokensis | reverse complement strand
ACATATAAGAATTTATAAGTTTTTGGGTGGGAGAGGGCTTCCACCCCGTTTTTGTTTTTGCTAAGGTAAAGATATGGAAACGAACGTGCTGAAACGAATCTTCTTCGATGAACATAGACATTGGGATCGTTTCGTTGCGAAACATAAGGACAAGCTTCGTCCCAATGTGTTAAAAGAAGTAGAAAAATTCCGTGGATGCGGGAATCCCCGCAACGGGTTCAAGCTGCTGGTGTGCGAGGGATGCCATGATCTGCGGCTTGTTCCGTATCGGTGTAAAGGGAGATTCTGCACAACATGTTCATGCGGGGAGACAGAAGAGTGGAGCAGATTACTGGAGCAGGATGTGTTCCAAGTCAACCACCGGCACGTCGTTTTTACGATCGATGAGGGATTGAGGGATGTATTTCTCCTGCACCGTGCCAAACTGCTAAAGGAGTTCATGGATGAAGCAGTACGGTTGGTAAAAGAGTATTTCGAGAAGAAGCATAAGGTTACTCCGGGAATCATTGCTGGAATCCATACATTTGGCTCACGGCTTAACTTCAACCCCCACGTTCATATGTTAGTGACAATGGGAGGCATGAAGAAAACCGGCGAGTGGAAGACATACGATTTCATTCCATTTGAGATGTTGCGGAAGCAATGGCAAACCGTTGTGTTAAAGCTTATTCGCCGTAAACTAACAATGCAAGAAAAGAAGCAAGTACAATCGAGGTTGCAGAAAGCCTATTCTGAGAATGGTGAAGGCTTCTATGTGTATGCTCCAAAACAGAGAGGAAATGTGAAGCAGCAACTCGGGTATATTGGACGTTATATAAAGCGCCCAGCAATCGCAGTAAGCCGAATTGAGGCCTACGATGGAGAATACGTCACATTCCGATACCGAGATAAAACAGATGGGGAAGAGAAGACAGAAAGGATCGCTGTAGAGGAATTCATCGCAAGGCTCATTCGCCATATTCCAGACGAGAACTTCAAGACGATCCGGTATTATGGGGTGTATTCGCGCCGCATCAAAGGATTGTGCAAGAAACTAGTAAGCGTGTGGCAAAAGGATGCCCGGAAATGGATCGTCAAGGCGAAGCGAATGCTCAAGCGCAGAACGTGGGGTGAACGAATCAAGGAACAAACAGGGCAGCCCCCCTGTTGCCCTAAGTGTGAAGGGTATTACGAGTACAAGGGAGAAGTGTGTCTCGAAGAAGGCATACTGCAGATCAAATATGCGAAGTGCAGTGTGACGAAAGCATGTCTAGAGAGGATGATCGAAGTTGTCACCGGTGTCAAGGAAACGAAAGGTAGTCAAGAGAAAGAAAAAGCCAAAGAACGATTTGAGAAGCGGAGAGAACGTGACATACATATGCCTGCAGTGTGAGGAAAGAGAGGATATTCCGCTGGCGGTGGTTCGAAATTTTGATGCGATGGATGACGGAGATCCAACGGTCCCGCCTCAATTTACATGCGAGGAATGTGGCGGAGGTATGTACCCAGAGTATTACAAAGGATTGCATGGATATGAATACAAGATCAGTGATGTGTTGGGATAACGTTGAGTTGGGCATGGGATGTACCGGAGGAAGGACTTTTGCGGCTGTGTTATTACCTTAAAGCTTCATTCAAAGAACACAGCTGCAATCGGAGTGACGGAGGTACATCCCATGCCCGCTCTTTGCACATATGATGCATACGCTCGAACTCAAAGGACGCCGTCAGGCGTTTTTCTTA
>NZ_JBCNFP010000167.1:0-1618 GCF_050481165.1 Paenibacillus cisolokensis | reverse complement strand
ATGGGCTTTCGAAATTCAGGCTTAATAATAATTAGTTAGCTTTTTACATACATATGATTTAGTCCTAATGGCTGAGGTGTTATTATGGCTGCAATTGATGTCCGCATAGATAAATGGAAGAAGCGTCTTCTTGATTTGGGCAAGAAAAACAGACTCATCAACTATCGAGAAACCAAACGTTCCAACATCAAGATAGTAGCCCCTGATCTCGCTGAATTGTTTAGACTGCTCGTCGTTAATGAAACAACTTTAGAATTCCCATTTGAAGATTTTGATGACGATGAAGACGAAGTTAGTGAACCATATACTTCAACTGGCGATTTACAAACCAATCAAACCATCAAAGAGCAACAGAAAACATTAAGAAATCTTAGAAACAAAGCAAAGACAGCACTTGAAGAGCAAGGTGTCAACATCCTATATCTTTCATTTGGTTTCTTGAGGTGGAAGGAGAACCAAGACTCTGATCAGATCATCACCTCCCCCATCGTACTTGTTCCGGTATCACTTACACTAGAGTCCATTACCTCGCCCTTCGTCCTACGTCTACATGAAGACGAGGTCGTGGTTAACCCAACATTAAAATATAAAATGGAACATGAATTCGGAATTACATTACCTGAATTCGATGCACACGAAGATAGCATTACCGAGTATCTCAACAACCTCAATAAATCTGTTAATAAAAACAAATGGGAAGTTGCTTTTGAGACTGGATTAAGCCTGCTCTCTTTTTTGAAAATAAATATGTACGAAGACCTGGATAAGAACCAGGATAAGATAAAGGCACACCCGGTACTTCTCGGATTGGCTGGAGACAGAAGCCAAATCAAAACACTGCCTGCAGAATTCAATCAGTATGATCACGACAGGAAGACTCGGGCTATTGATACATTTCAAGTCGTTGATGCAGATTCTAGCCAGCAAGACGCCATTCTTTACTCCAAGAAAGGTGTCAGTTTTGTGCTGCAAGGGCCCCCTGGTACTGGAAAAAGCCAGACCATTACAAACATAATCGCTGAGAGTCTTGCTGAGGGAAAACGAGTGCTATTCGTTTCGGAGAAGATGGCAGCACTTGAGGTTGTACACAAACGATTGACGCAAGCAGGCTTATCTGATTTTTGCCTCACCCTACATAGCCATAGAGCTAATAAGAAGGAAGTCCTAAACGATCTTGGAAATACATTGGCTCTTAGTAGATTTAAAGTTCATGATGAGGCAGTCTCCCAACTAGAATTACTTGAAAAGCAAAGGGAAAAATTGAACCGTTATATTACTGAACTTCACACTCCCATCCAGCCTCTCAATCTAACACTATACAGTGTTAATGGGAAATTAGCTAAGTTATACGAAACTCCAGATGTCATTTTCTCCATTGACAATGTGGGCGAAACGACACCGGAGAAGTTGAATAGATATATTTACCTTTTGAATGAACTCTCCAAAACCATCGGAAAAATGACGGAGGACTACGCACTCAACCCATGGAGAAACTGCATAGTCCCCAATGTTTCGCACGAACTTCGGCATGACATTGAAACAAACTTAAGGAAGTTGGCCCCCGCTTTCCACGTACTTGTAGAGAATTTTAATAAAGTTAATAACTCAACTTTCGCAG
>NZ_JBCNFP010000166.1:0-24411 GCF_050481165.1 Paenibacillus cisolokensis | reverse complement strand
ACTTTCGAAATTCAGGTTTATATAATTCTCAATCTGCTCCAGTTCCTTCTCGATCGTCACTTCGTCCCCGTATTTGATATTGTAGCGGTAAATGCTGGCCATACTCTTCGTCATCACCGAAATTTGATCCAGCCGATGAAGCTCCGAAATGGAATGAATCGCATTCAGCGTATTGTACAAGAAATGAGGGTTGATCTGAGATTGCAGCATCTTCAGCTCCGCTTTCTTTTGCAGCTCGCTGGAAGCGATTTCGGATTCGCGGCTGGCTTTAAGCCGAAGGATCATGTCGTTGAAGCTATTGATGAGCCTGCCGATTTCATCTTCCCGGTCGCTTCCGGGTATGACATTGGACAACTGGACAGTATCCATCGTTTTCATCGATTTACACAAATTGAGTATCGGTTGTATGAAGTATCGATGAAAGAAGAAGGCGAGTGCCAGAGCTGCAATTAGCGAAAGCAGGCTGAAGAACACATAATTGAGCGTATTGTTGACAAAGGTGTCAAAGATGTGATGTACCGGAATGAACTGAATGATGGTCCACCCGGTCACTTTATTGACGCTGCCGCTGAAAAGATAGAGCTGATCCTTATATTTCAGTTGCAAAGTCCGTTTGCTGCCGTTTGTAATTTGCGTAAAGTTTGACGTGAGCCTCTCCATTTCTTGAACTTTTATTTCATTGAATCGCGCATCCGAATTATAGAGAATGCGATTGCCTGAGAGTACCAGCGTACCGAGCTTCGGCTCGTCGTCCGATATGCCGCCGAGCATATTCTCGAACGCGCGGTCGTAAATGTCGATTTTGGCATATCCTTCCCTGCCGTTGCGCAGGTTCAGGTCGGACAAATACCGCACGATGGAAATTCGGTGGTTAGTCCGTTTGGCAGTCTCCGGTGAGACGGTTACTGCAAAATGAGTGTTTTTTAAACGTTCTCTGCCGATCGAATTTATCGTTTGGACGATTTCAACGGCCTTTTCGGGCTTGCTGCCATAGATGCTTCCGTTTGGCGCAAGGACGGAAATCATGGCAATATTGCTGTTAATGAGCACGAATTGTTCCATGGAAGACTGCATGTAGTTTGCGTCCGCAATATACTGTTTTCCAGAAGCGGGCTTGCTCTTATTCATGATGTCATTCAGTCTTGGCTCTGTCAGATAAAAGAAAGAGCTGCGGGCAAGACTGGTAAAAAAATCGTCGATCGTCACATTCGTACGGTGGTTAAGCTGCTGCAAGATCCCTTCATAATCCGAATTGGTCTGCTTGTATAATTGCATGCCTGAAAAAATGAGAGCGGAAATAACCGGAATGACGATGATGAGTATGTAGGTCATGACAAGTTTGTTGCGAAATGTTGTCCGATGAAAACGTCTGAGCAGTCTATGCAGCATGTACGCATCCCTCTCTTTGGCGTCTTGGATTCATTTGCTAATCGGGAAACGAAAGTACAAATACGAAGCAGGATCGAAGTTTTGCTTTCCATCGGTGCGGGGAGCAGGTTGGAAGGACGGCGCCGGCTTCGGCGGGTAGGGCGCTTGATTTGGATTTGGTCGGCAGGATCGGTGGAATTTACGGTATAGTGGCATAATAAAGGGGCTCGCCCAGAGCCTTTTTTCATTTGTGGGATAGCCCCTTCTCTTCGTTTACGTACTCTTCATGTAAATGCCCAACTCCTTCAATGCTTGCTGCAATGTTCTTTTCGTTTCTACCTTCCCGATCCCGATAAAGGAGATATCCAGATTGGCCATCGTGTCGGCCAATTCGGGACGAATCCCGGTCAAAATCGTTTTGCAGCCCATGAAGCTTACGCTGTCTATCATCTTGAACAATTGCTTCACAACGGGCGTCTCCGGAACCTCTAACCCCGACATATCCATCAGCAATGTGCCGATCTTTTGCGCGCCGATCTGCTGCAGCACATTTTCCCGAATCATCCGGGCTCTCTTGGTGTCGATCGACCCGAGCAGCGGAAGAATCGCGACCGAAGGCGTGAGCGGAATGATCTGCACCGACAGCGTGTTGATCAGCTCTTGCTGCGATTCGATCAATTCCTCCTTGAACATCGTATAGCTCATTAAAAAATGGCGCAGGAACATGTCGAATATAGGATTCATTCGCCGTTCCAAAGCGAAAAATTGTTCACGGGTCGTTTGTTGCCCGCTCAAACGTTCGAAGTTGTATATGAAGTCCCACAACACGCTATGTATCGCCTGGAACCATTCGAGCTTGGCCGACAAACTGAGGGAAGGATGCTTCGCCCAAAACCGGCCTTCCCGCTGCGCGAAGTCGGCAATTTCCAATTCTTTGTTGTCCGCCATCAGCTCCACCAATTTGTGCGCATTGCCCAACAAGTCGATATCGCCGATTTCTTTCATTTCCTGGACCATTTCTTTCATCTTAGCGCTTTTGCCAAGCAGCTGCTTCTCGAACTCTTCTTTGTTGCGACTCAGAAAATCTTTGAGCTGAAGCCCTTTCTCGTAACGCAAATCCAACACGACCACCCCTTTCTCCTGGGAAAATTCCAGCGGAAACTGAAGGGTGAAGGTCGTGCCGAGTCCTTCCTCGCTTTCGACGTCAATGGTTCCGCCATGCTGGTAAACGGTGGAGAACACATAGGCCAGTCCCATCCCGGTCCCGTCCGATTTGGTGGAGAAGAAAGGCGTTCCGAGCAGCGCGAGCTTGTCCCGCGGAATTCCGGCGCCCGAATCGGCGATTTTGACGCAAACCTTGCGTTCCCGGATATAGTGATGAATTTTGATCGTTCCTTTCCCCGAAATCGCTTCGAAAGCATTTTTCAGTATGTTGAAAAACGCTTTTTTCAGTTGATTCCTCCTTCCGACAATTTCGGCTTCTTCATGTTCGAAATGTTTCTCGATCGTCACGCGATAAAGCTGATCCTGAAACAGGTTTAATATCGATTCAAGCTCCGCGCACAGGCTGAGTTTCGTCATCGGTTCGTCTTCCAGATCCTCTCTGGATACATGAAGGAGGTTCTGCAGCGTCGCAATGGCGTTGTCCAGTTCCTGCTGCGCGATTTCGATATAACTGTGCGGTGATTGTTTCTGCAAAAGCTGCAGAAAGCCCTTGACGGCCGTCAAAGGATTACGGACCTCGTGGGCGATACCGGCCGCGATTTGCCCTACGGAAGCGAGGCGCGACCGATGATCGTCCCATTTATCGGGCGCATCGTTTACATTCAAGGTTTGTCGCTCCTTTCAGAGGAAGAGATTTGATGTGGATGCGAACGATTTTTCCTCCCTATTGTCTGCCTGGCCTTTTGCATTTACTTCATTCCTTCCGTAGTATGCTGTAGCTTTTCAGAAAACTTCTCTATGTATATGTTTCTTTTTCCGCCCTGGCAGTTCCTGCACTTCGTTGACAGAAACGCTTCGGGTATGCCGCTATATTTCGAAGTTTTGTTTTTTGTTGTTGGAGTATGCCGGGATGAGCACGGTCGGGGAACCGGTTTGAGCATTTTTAAAGAGAAGGTCGGGCTTTCCCTCCATCTATTACATTTCGTCCGTCCGTTTGCGGAAGTCGAAAGATCCGCTCCTGAATACCCGTCTGAGCATGCGCGATATCGCTCTGGAAATCGGGCAGCAAAGCCTCGGCACCTTTACGCCCCGGTTTACCGAACGGGTGGGCGTGACGCCGGCCGGCTTCCGAAATCAGACGATGCTGGCGGACAATTCCATGAATATTTTGCGGCCTCGGACAATGGAATACTCCGCTTCCGACCGCGAGCCCCGGCACCTGTGTGAAAGGCGCCGTTTCCGCGGAGACCCCTTTCGAAGGCGTCATTTTGATCGGCCTGTTTGCGAAACCGATACCCGAAGGTGTTCCATTATACGGCAGGCTGCTTCCTTCCTTAGGGAACTTTTGCTTTGAGAACGTAAAGCCGGGCACGTATTACCTGATGGCGACATCCGTTGCCTGGGGCATGCAGGCCGCCGATGTTCTGCTTCCGTACAGCACGATGCGCTTTCGCGCGAAATCGCCGATTGTCGTCAGCTCCGGCTCGTCCGCCCCCTTTCAGCAAGTGAAGCTCTATCCTCCGCGTCTGGACGATCCTCCCATCCTGATCTCGCTTCCGCTGCTCATGAACCAATTTCTCAGTCGAATGTCCGGAAGTGCGGCCGCGGCCGATACGGATAAAGTGTTGTATTAATTTGTATTAATGCTTTCGCACCGTTCTTTATGTTGAGCGGATCGGCAGGACCGGCGGCGATATTCGTTCGGCGCTGCAGGAAGGAAGCCGGGGGGGATGAGCCGGCCGCCCCTCGAAATCGTGACTTTTTGCTCGACGTGTTATACTGGAGGTGTAGATCCACCACATCAATGGGAGGCGTTGCCCTGTGAAGGTTGAAATATGGTCCGATTTTGTATGCCCGTTCTGTTATATCGGCAAGCGCCGTTTCGAAGCCGCTCTGCGGCAATTTCCGAACCGCGAGGCTGTCGAAGTCGTCTATAGAAGCTTCGAGCTCGATCCGAATGCCCGGCGTGACGGCAATCCGGGCGTGCATGACATGCTGATGGCCAAGTACGGCATGAGCAGGGAGCAGGCTGTCGCCAATACGAACCAAATTACGCGGCAGGCGAAGGAGCTCGGGCTTGATTATTACTTTGACCGCACCATCCAGACGAATACGTTCGATGCGCACCGTCTGGCGCATTTCGCGGCGTCGAAAGGAAGGCTGGTCGAGATGACGGAACGGCTGCTGAAGGCGCATTTTACCGATACGCTTCATCTCGGCGATATCGAAACGCTGGCCGATTTGGCCGCCGAGATCGGTCTTGACCGTGCCGAGGCGCTGCGCGCGCTGAAGAACGGAGACTATGCGGACGAGGTGCGCGCGGATGAGCGGGAAGCCGGACGGCTCGGCGTCAGAGGCGTTCCGTTCTTTGTCATCAACCGCAAATATGCGGTATCCGGCGCTCAGCCGAGCGAAGTGTTCCTGGAGACGCTGAGGAAGGCTTGGGAGGAAGAGCATCCGCTGCAAGTCATCGGAGATTCGGACGGCGGCGCCGTTTGCACAGACGACGGCTGCGCGGTGTCAGGGCAAGAGGAGCGTTAATATGATCAAGCTGGGCGTACTGGATCAAGTATATGTCAGCGAAGGCCGGACGGCCCGGGAAGGCTTGCTGGAATCGACGCGGCTTATTCAGGCGGCGGAGGAGCTGGGCTACTCCCGGTTCTGGGTGTCCGAGCATCATGCGATGCGTGCGATTGCGTTCTCGAGTCCGGAGGTGCTGGTTGCCCATCTGGCGGCTGCCACGTCGCGTATTCGCGTCGGGTCGGGCGGAATTATGCTCCCGCATTACAGCGCCTACAAGGTGGCGGAAAACTTCCGCCTGCTCGAAGCGCTGCATCCCGGCCGGATCGATCTCGGACTTGGCCGCGCGCCGGGCGGCATGCCGCTGTCGACGAGAGCGCTGCAGCAGGACAAATACGTCGATGTGAACCGTTACCCTCAGCAGGTGCTGGATATTATCGGCTACCTCCACGAAGCGATGCCTGCGGGCCATCCGTTCGAGAAACTGCTGGCTTCCCCGTCGATACCGACAGCGCCGGAGATCTGGCTGCTCGGGTCCAGCGGCGAGAGCGCGAGAATAGCGGCGCTGCTGGGTACGTCGTACGCTTTCGCGGAGTTTTTCGGCACGCCGGGAGGCGAGGAGGCGACGAAGTATTATCTCGATCATTTTGAGTCCAATCAGCTGTTGGAGGAACATCCGCGCGCGATGATCGCCACGCTTGCCATCTGTGCCGAAACGGAGGAAGAGGCGGACCGGCTCGCGCGAAGCAGCGATCTGTTGTTCCTCGGCATCCGAACCGGAAGGGAGCTGCCTTTCCTGCCGTCCGTTCAGACCGCAACCGACTATCCGTACACCAAGACGGAATTGCAGCTTGTTCAACAAAACCGCCAGCGGCGGGTGATCGGAACGCCGAACCAGGTGAAGGAGGGGCTGCTTCGGTTGGCAGAAGCGTATAACGTCAGCGAAATTCTGATCAACAGTCCGATTCACGATCCGCAAGCGCGTATCCGTTCCTATGAGCTGATTGCGGAAGCGTTCGGGATGAAAGAAGGGCGGTAAGGGAACGGAATGCCCGCTGAGGGTCGGCCGCAGGCCGGCCCGCGAAGCCGGCTGCAGGGCGGCCCGCGAAGACCGGTCGCAAAGTCGGCCGTAGGCCGGCCCGCGAAGCCGGCCGCAAAGTCGGCCGCAGGCCGGCACGCGAAGCCGGCCGCAAAGTCGGCCGCAGGCCGGCACGCGAAGCCGGCCGCAAAGTCGGAGCAGGGCGGCCCGCGAAGCAGCCGCAAAGTCGGCCGCAGGCCGGCACGTGAAACAGCCGCAAAGTCGGCCGCAGGCCGGCCCGCGAAGCCCGCAGGGTGGAAGTCGCTTATGGTCACTTACTAATATAGTATAGACTGGACTTTATCGCATGCCGACTTTTTCGACATCGAGTCGAAAGAGGGGGCGCCGCGATTATACTGCTGCCGGACCTCTGTAGCGAACGGATGTCACCTACAGCGGCCGAACAGGCAATGTCAGCGGACCGATGTCACCTGTAGCGGCCGAGTCACCGGTGACAGTCAAGCGGTCAATGCCAACGGAACAATGTCACCGGTGACAGTTTAGCGGTCAATGCCAACGGAACAATGTCACCGGTGACAGTTTAGCGGTCAATAATAGCGAAACGATGCTGCCGGATCAAAATAGCGTCCCTATTCCAATGGGCCATGGGCGGTCGGTAACAGCTGAAGGCGGTGAAAACTGCAAAAGTGCAGGATTTTTGCCCCTGACGGATGCTTTTGGCTCAAATTGCTGCGAAAGTGCAGGAATTTTCAACCATTTCTGTCGTACATGCCGTTTGGAGGTTAAAAATCCTGCATTATCGCAGAAATTTGAATGTTCTGGCTATCAATAACGTGAAAAAGCTGTATTTTTGCAGGATTCGTTAATTAATACGAGTGAAAACGGCAGTGAGCAGGTGCCGGAGCTGTTTTCCGGTTGCTATCAGGCGGCACCATACCGTCGCGAGCGCCCCGGGATAACCTGTCGTTCCCGCCGCGCTCCCGTTTTAGCTTTTTCGAGACGCCACATCAGATGCGGCAGCCAGCCACGCCATGCCCCCTTCGACAAGCACGACCTTAAGCCGTAGAAAACTTCTCGAATATCGTCTCGCAAACTATTCTGACTTATGGGACAGCCGCTATTCGATTTGTCGTGAGCGCGAGGTTGACACTGACTCTCATTACCCCTTTTTGATTGTTTCAAACCTTTCGTTTTATGATAGAAGCCGATTATGGTTTGGATTTCATATAGATAATCGAATTCGATTCCATGGTACGCAAGGGTGCGAAAAGGTGCGAATCATTCCAGCAGGCGTATCATTTCAACAAACGAATCATTCCCACAGGCGTATCATTTCCATATTCCGCCATGGAGCGCCATACTTCGCGATCATATGGCGAAATTAGTATTTCTGGGTTTTCCGATTTAAATTCTTAGTTACGATGGGCGATGCCGGTCGGCTGGGCTTTTCTGGAAACCGCTTCCTTACATGTTAAGGGGGTGGTTTTTTTGTCTGATCGGGTCGGAATAAATTTGAATGCGGCCAGAAATTTCAACAAAAAAATTGACAGAAAATCTATTAAACTGGTAAATGATATCCGGAATTAGGACATTCGATCGAAAGATTAGGAAGGAGGGAAAACGGACCCGCTACCGCTGCAAAAAGATGTCGTCATTTCCAACTGCCGAGCATGCAGACCAAACGTGCAGGCCAGAGGAAGCACGCAAGTCAGACGAGCATACAGACCAAACGAGCATGCAGACCAGACAAGCGCGCAGGCCAGATGAAGCATGCAGGTAAGAAAAGATTTCGAGGAGGGATATTATGAGCTTGATTTTTAATCGCCGCAAATGGTTCGTATTCGCAGCTCTCATCGCATTGATCGTTTAGATGGCAACCCCGGCTCTCGCAGCCGGATCGGCGCTGGCCTCCGAAGCCGCTGCCGCATCCGCATCCGAACTTCAGCCGTCCGTTCGGGCGGCTCCGCTGCCTTTGCCCGACGGGCTGCAGCTTGATGCGGACAAGAAAGCGAAGGCTCAGCAGAAGCTGCCTTTCGCCCTGTCGGAAGCCGATAGCGCGCCTTCCGCGCCGGAGCAGGCGCAGCAAAATTTCGTGCCCGCTTCGGACAGCGCGGAGGAATTGACGGTCATTGTCGAACTGCAATCCGATCCGTTGGCGGTGCACCGGGCAAAAGTCGGGAGCGGGCTGACGACGTACGACGCATCCTACCCGCTGAAGCTGGACAAGGAGCAGAACGATTTCGCCTCCAGAGCCAAAGCGTTGAAAGCGCAAATCGGCAACCGGTACAAGCATGCTTTCAACGGCTACGCCGTGCGGATCGCGGGCAACGAGGTGGACCGCCTGCTCGCCCTTCCGGGCGTCAGGGCGATCTATCCGAACGCGACGTACAAAGCGGTTCCGCTGAAAAGCGTGACCCCGAACATGGATGAAAGCGCGCCGTACATAGGCTCGAACGTGCTTTGGGATCTTGGTGTGGACGGAACCGGGATCAAGGTTGGCGTCCTCGATACGGGAGTGGATTATCACCATCCGAGCTTGAAGGATGCCTACAAGGGCGGCTACGATTTCGTGGATGACGACGACGATCCTTACGAAACGCTGCCCGACCCGGACAACCCGGAGGCGGCAACGAGTCATGGCACGCATGTGGCCGGAACGATACTCGGCAGAGGGGAACCGACGGTCGAGAATCACCCGAACGGCTGGGTGAAAGGCGTCGCCCACGGTGCGGATCTGTATGCCTACCGCGTGCTTGGCCCGGGCGGCACAGGAACGAGCGAAGACGTCCTCGCCGCGATCGACAAGTCCGTGGAAGACGGATTGGACGTCATCAACCTGTCTCTCGGCAGCAGCAGCAACAACGAAGCGAGCGCCGATTCGATCGCGCTCAACAACGCGGCGATCGCCGGCGTCATTCCGGTCGTCTCGAACGGCAACGACGGACCGCTCCCTTATACCGTCACCGATCCGGGGACGGCCGAACTGGCGATTTCCGTCGGCGCTTCGTATCCGCCTCTCAACGTACCGGCCATTACCGGGGAAGGGATCGGCAAAATATACGGCAGCATCATGAGCTTCTCCCCCGACTTGGGCGATTTGGCCGGGCAGACGCTGGAGATCGCGGATGCCGGTCTCGGCCGGGAGTCCGACTTTGCGAGCGTCGACGTTGCCGGCAAAGTGGCGCTGATTTCGCGGGGGGAAATTTCGTTCCGGGACAAATCGGTGAACGCGAAGGCCGCCGGTGCGATTGCGGCTGTCGTCTACAACAATGCGCCCGGCAACTTCGGCGGCACGCTCGGCGAAGAGGGCGATTACATTCCGACGATCAGCATATCGCAGGAAAACGGCCTCGAGCTGCTCGAAGCGATGGAAGGTCATGAATCGTATTCCGCCTTGTTCGGCATCGAAATGGTGGAAGATTTGATCGCCGATTTCAGCTCGCGAGGACCCGCGCTGCCTTCGCTCGCGATCAAGCCGGACATCGCGGCGCCCGGCGTCGGCATCCGGTCGTCCGTGCCGGCCTACGGCGGGGATTATACGAATGCGTACGAGGATTCGCAAGGGACGAGCATGGCGGCACCGCATATCGCCGGCGCGGCGGCGCTCTTGCTGGAGCGCGATCCGTCGCTTACGCCCGAGCTTGTGAAAGGTCTGCTCATGAACAATGCGGTCCGTCTTGCCGACGAAAAGGGCAAAATTTATTCGCACATGGAGCAGGGAGCCGGCCGGGTCGATCTCGCCAACGTCATCGAGGCGGAAGCGGTCGCGCTCGTCTCCCGGTCGACGACGTACGTAACAGGCAGGGAAGAAACGTCTTACCGGACCGGCAGCTTGTCGTTCGGACAGACGGCAGCCGGAGAAACGTTGACCGGGACGATTACGGTCGAAGACATCGCCGGAAGCGCCGCGACGTATACGATCGGCGCAGAATGGACCGGCAGCGCGGCGGGTACGGTCCTGCCGGAAGCCGGCACCGTCGAAGTGGCGGCGGGAAGCAGCGCCGAATTGGATGTGACGCTGCAGGTCAGTCCGGAAGCGGCCGACGGTAATTATGAAGGCAGCCTGACGCTCACTTCGGACAAGGGGCATGTCCTTTCCGTTCCGTTCGCCGTCTATGTCGGATCGGTCGAACTGCCGGCCCCGATATCGGGCCTCGAGCTCGATCCGGACATTTTCTCGCCGAACGGAGACTCGGCAGCCGATACGACCGATATTTATTTCAGCATTAACCGGCCGCTCGATTATTTCTCGCTCGACGTCTTCAATGAAGAGGGCACGCAGTGGCTCGGCACGATCGTCGAAACGAACGGAGTCGGCCCGGGCAGCTATTGGATCGAAGGCTGGGATGGGACTCTCTACCACCCGAGCAAAGGACTTTATTCGCTTGCCGATGCCGGCGACCAATTTTACCTGCTGGTTCCTTTCTACAACGATTTAGAAATTGCCGAAGACGAGATCGCGCCGTTCGTCATCGACGTGAACGCGCCCGTATTTGCACCGGATGACCCGGAAATTACGGTGAGCGGCGGCACCGGGACGATTTCGGGAACGATCGAAAGCGATTATCTGGTTGAGCTGTTCGGCGACTTCCAGGCGATCGGCGTTGCGGCCGTGTTCGGCAGCCAGCAGGCGGACGGCGTTATCGGCGCGGACGGCCGATACCGGATCGAGGTGCCGATCGTCGAAGGGGCGAACACGTTCGACGTCTATGTGTACGATGCCGCGCTGAACGGAGCAGCCGCCCCCGCTTATACCGTTACGTATGAGTCGGCGGAGGGGCCAGGCGCGTCGGTCTCGGTATCCGTATCGGCGGAAGAGGTGAGACCGGGCGAAAGCTTCGGTCTGTCGGTTGACGTTAACGGCTACGGCGAGCTGTACGCGGCCCAGTTCAGCGTGACGTACGACGCGGTTATCGCGAGCGGAACCGTCGAACCGAGTCCGCAGCTGTCCGCATACCAGGAGGCAAGTAACCCGGGCGTGCCGCTTATTATCCAGGAGAACAAGACGGAGCTCGACAACGGCCAAATCCGTTCCGACTATATCGTTTCTCTGGCGGGCGACATAGACGGCTATCGCGATGCGGACAGCTTGTCGCTTGCGCTCTACCATTTCATCGGCGATCAGGAAGGCAGCTACGAATTCGAGCTGTCGAACGTCCGTCTGCTGGACGGAGACGCCGGAGACATCCCGATCGGACAAGTTACGGGAGGCGCGGTGACGATCAAGGACAGCCCGTCCGGGACGACGTTCACCATTTCCGGAACGATCGGCGCCGAAGCGTTCGGGGAAGAGGTCGACTACAGCGAAGTATGGTATTCCGGCGATGACGGAACGCATAAAGTCGTCGCAGAGGCAGTCGATGCGAACGGCAACGTGACCGGTATCGGCACGATAAGCGCGGATGGCGGATATACCATCACGGTGCCTGCCGGAACGTATACGGTGCGCATCGTCGTACCGGGCCATATCGGAGCGTCCGAATCCGTCCGGGTGAACGGCAACGTCAATCTCGACTTCGGACCGCTGACGGCCGGCGACGTGAACGGCGACGGCGTCGTCGATCTCGTCGACCTGCAGCTCGCCGCCAAAGCGTTCGGCAAGACGAGAGGAACGGCCTGGCCGAATGCCGCCGCAAGCGCGGCCGACATTAACCGCGACGGCCCGGTCGATCTGCTCGACGTATCGTTCATTCTGGTCAACTTCGAATTTTAAGCGAAACCCGTTCTTCACGGACGGCATAACGAGCTTCACCAATACGGCGGGAGGGGGGAGGGGCGATTTGCGCCCGTCCTCTCTCCGCTATAACGAACGGGGGATAAAATGAAACGTGAGCGGATGACAAGAAGCCTTTGCGCCTTGGCGCTCATACTGTTCGCCGGTTCGGCCTTCCGCGCGGCTGCGGCCGCGCAGGCGGCAGCGGGCGAAGCGAAGCCGCAAGTGCGGCTTGCGCTCTCTTCCGCGCAAGTCGACGTAGGCGATACGTTCGAGGCCGCAATCTGGCTGCAAGGGTTCACAGGCGATTACAGCGACATTCAAGGATATGAGATCCGGATCGATTACGATCCGGAACTGCTGGAGCCGGTGACTGACGGGAACGAGTCGGCGCTGAAGCCGAAAGTGTTCGCAGGCGGGGCCAGTCCGATGACGCTGGCCAACCGGATCGATACGGCAGCCGGAAGCATCCATATTTCGCAAGTGACGACGAAAAAGGGTAATCTGCTGTTCGCCGGCTACGGCAAAGCGGGCGAGCTTCGCTTCAAAGCGCTGAAGGCCGGCGAGGTGCAGCTGACGCAATCGAAATCGATCGTCATCAAGGCGGATAATCCCGGCGTCAACATTATACATACGGTCAATGCGCCAACTGTCGTCATCGGCACGTCCGGAAGCGTGTCCGGTGGGAGTGAGCAGACCGATACGGTCGGCGAAGAACCGGAGAAGAAGGGCGGCTCCGTGACGAAGGATCAGGCGCTTCGCGTTTTTCGTGATTACGGCCAGATCGCGTCGATGTCTTGGGCTGCAGACGCGATCGCGTCCTTTTCCCGAAGCAAGGTGATGCAGGGCACGCCCGCCGGAAATTTCGAGCCTCGCAAAAACATAACGAGAGCCGAATTCGCCAAGACGGCCGTCGTCGCTCTCGGGCTCGACATGACACAGCGGCTGACCCCGACATTCGCGGACGTGCCGAAGACGGCCTGGCATTACGATTATGTGGAAACGGCCGCCGAATACGGACTCGTCGAGGGATCGACAAGGGGCGGACGCGCTGTGTTCCTGCCGAACGAACCGATTACGCGGGCGGAAATCGCGGCTGTCGTGTCGCGCTTTCTCCGCGGGTTCTAAGGCTTTCCCGGGGCGGCGGCCGCTGTGGACATCGCTTTTGCCGACGTGAGTGCGGACCATTGGGCGTATGAGGACATCCGGTATTTGCACCAATTTGAGTTGTTGAAAGGGAAGTCCGCCGACCGGTTCGCCCCCGCGGACAACGCCAGCCGGGCCGAAGCGGCCGTCCTGCTCGAGAGGCTTCTGGCTCTCCGCGACGGATAACGGACGGGCGGACGCATGGGCGCAATGTGATCCCGGCCCGGCCCCTGTTTGCCGGGCTCGCGGACGCATTATCGCAATGCGATCCGCCCTCCTCCGGTTCGCCGGACTTGCGGCCGGAATGCCGCCGCCCCGTCGCTCCCCGTCCTGCCGCTTCAGCTTGTCTTCTCGAACGGCCTTCCGTTCGGCCTCCTGCTCCTTCATGAAGGCTGCGGACTTTGAACGCGATTTGCGAGTCCAAAAATATTGAAACGTACCGAAAGGAAATCCGGTATCCGGAATGGAATTCATTCAGAGTGTCTTCAAAATAATGGAAGGAGGCGGGGAGGTTGATACAGGTCAGACTGGCGACTGCGGACGATGCGGAAGAGCTTTCCCGGCTGAATCAACGCTTCAACGGTGGGGAGAGACGTCCGGCGGAGGCCATCGCCGCAAGCATGGGAAAAAACGGCGAACGGATCGCCGTGGCGACGCTGAACGGGAGCGTCGTCGGGTTCGCCTGTGCCCAATGCTTCGAGTCGTTCTGCTATCCGGATGCGATGGGAGAAATCACCGAATTGTACGTGGAAGAATCGGCTAGAGGAATGGGGGCTGCCTCGCTCCTAATCGCCTTGTTGGAGGAACATCTGCAGGCTTCGGGGGTAAGAGAGATCAAGGTATTGACGGCCGCCGGGAACGGCGCCGCCTTGAAAACCTACGAGAGGTGTGGCTATGCGTTGGACGACGACGTTCTGCTCCGGAAAAAAATCGGAAGAAAAGAGGAATCGAAGTGAATCGGAACAGCGGCGGAATTGTGATCGGCATCGACGGCGGAGGCTCCCATACGCGAGTGATGGTTGTGGAAACGAACGGCCAGGTGCTCGCCTATGTCGAGAAGGGCGCATCCTCCATCCATAAAGATTTGCAGGCGCAGCGCAACGTGCGGGAAGCCGTCGCGGAAGCGCTGCGCCAGGCGGGAAGGGATGCGGGAAGCGTGCGGGCGTTGACGGCGGGGATCGCCGGGCTCGATTCCGAGTCGGACCTGGAATGGGTGCTGCCGATGACAGAGCTGGAAGGACTAAATTGTCCGAAGGAGCATGTGAACGACGCCGTCGTCGCGCATAGCGGCGCCCTCCTCGCCGAGCCGGGCATCGTCGTCATTTCCGGTACGGGATCGATCATTTATGCGGTAACGGAAGAAGGACGGCGCATCCGGAATTACGATCTGCATCATTACGCGGCCAGCGCCGCCAGATTTTTGGCCTACGACGCCACCTACGAGCTGCTGGCCGGCAATGCCGGCGACAGCGACCGGGAGCTGGCCGAGGACATTCTTCGGTTCTGGGAGCGGCCGTCGGTCGCGCAGCTGGCGGAGCTCGCGCTGCAAGGCTTCGTCGCCGACCGGAGGGAACGCAACCGGAAATTCGCGCTCCTCGCGCCGGCCGTTACGAGAGCGGCGCTGCAAGGCAGCCGGTTGGCCCGCCAAGTGTGCGACCGCGCGATCCATCAAATATCGGTTGGGGTGGAGATGCTCGCTTCGTATTTCTCCGGTCCTGAAGTGACCGTCTCCTTTATCGGCAGCGTCGGCCGAAGCGAATATTTCCGGCAGCGGCTCGAAACCGTTATGGCCGGCGGCAACAATAAAGTCTACCGGCTCGTTTCGCCCGCCTTCACCCCGGTGGCGGGGGCGGCGTTGATGGCTTTGAAGCGGTCCGGAACTCCCGTCTCTTCGGAAGTGCTGGACCGGCTCGGCCGCCATTCGCATTCCCGGAACGGTTAGCGACTGGGCCGAACAGAAAGGATTCGGCCGACTGCAGCCGCATGGGCGAATCCGTTTTTCGCGCCTCACGGGAATGATCCGAATTAAAAAAGGCAAAACTTGTTATAAGTTCAAAGGCATCGATGCGGGAGGATACCGTTACGTGGAACATATTTGGAAGACGAACGGCGGTCCGCACTCGCCTTCGGCGTCATGATCGGCGGCAACATCGGCGCAAGGCGGCGGGTAATTCGCAGATTGCAGGACCGCAGTCGTCCGGAACGGATAAGAAGTCGTTCCTTCCGCACTTGACGAACGGCCCAAATCGAAATATAATCTAATCACTTACGAAACATTAGTAGCTCAATATTTGTTAAGCACAATAAAAAGGAGATGAGACCAGTGGCAGATTTGAAAATTGGCATTATTTTGGGCAGCACCCGCCAGGGACGCGTCAGCCCCCAGGTTGGCGAATGGGTGAAAGGAATTGCCGATCAACGCGGCGACGCGGATTATGAAATCGTCGATATCGCCGATTACAAGCTTCCTTTACTGGGAGAAACCGACGGCCAGGAACCGGGAATCAAGGCCTGGTCCGAGAAGCTGAAAAGTCTCGACGGGTTCGTCTTTATCGTGCAGGAGTACAACCACAGCATCACCGCCGCGCTGAAAAATGCGCTGGACCTGGCCCGCGAAGAATGGAACAACAAGGCGGCAGGCATCGTCAGCTACGGTTCGACTGGCGGAGCCCGCGCGGCCGAGCATCTGCGCGGCATTCTGGGCGAGCTGAAGGTGGCGGACGTCCGGACGCATCCGACGCTGTCGCTGTTTACCGATTTCGAAAATTTCTCCACGTTCAAGCCGGCGGCGCTTCATGCCGACAACGTGAACACGATGCTGAGCGAAGTCGTCGCCTGGAGCAAAGCTCTCAAAACGTTGCGTTAACCGCGCCGCGGCGCGGCTCCATAAGGCTGTCCATAACCTGCGACCGGATTCCTTCGGGAATTTGCGCCGCAGGTTTTTTCGTGTTCGCTGCCATATCTTCATTAGTGTTGATTTTGATAATCATTATCAATATAATGAATACAATTTCCCGTTACGGTGGTGCGTTGAAACGATGTTGGACAAAGTCGAAAGCGATGGCCGAGGAATCGGCAAGCTGGACCAATACATGTATAGATTGCGTTCCGTCGAATACGTGCAAGGCATTTCGGGCGAGCGGTTGGATCAGCGGCTTGCATCCGCTTATTCGCTTGTCATTGTGACGAATGGACATGTCCGGCTTGAACTGGACCATGTCGAAGCGACGCTGGACGGTCATTCGGTCTATTTTGGCATGCCCGGGCAAACGTTCGGGACAGCAGAATGCAATGCAGATCTGGAAATGTATATCGTCCATTTCGACGTGTACTTGCCCGGCCAGGTCGGGTCAGAATCTGAAAATCTTAGCGGGTTTCAACCGGCAATGGACGTTGAGCTGTTCCCTCGCCAATGCAAGATCGATACCGGCTCCGAGCCGAATCTCCCGGCCATATGCAGAGAACTGTATAACCGATGGATTCGTCCGTGCAGCAGAGACCGGTTTCGCAGCCAGATCGAATTTCAAAAGCTTTTGCTTCATATCGAGCTTTACCGGATGCAGCAAACAACCGGAACAACTCACGCAATGGCGTCCGCCAAACGATATATCGAAGAGCATTTCAGAGAGCCGATCACCGCCGGTTTATTGGCCGGCCGGCTGGGGCTCAGTCCGAAATACTTTGCCGAACTGTTTCACAAAATGTACGGAAAAAGCGTCACGTCGTATGTGACCGAGTTGAGGCTGCGGGAAGCGAAGCGCCTGATGCTGCATTCCCGTTTCAAACTGCGCGACATCGCGCACAGAGTCGGCTATGCGGACGAATTTTACTTCAGCAGGAAATTCAAGAAGGAGATCGGCGTCTCGCCCACCTCGTACATGAACAGCCGCCGGCGCAAGCTGGTCGCCTATCGGCCCTGGATTATCGGCCATTTGCTGGCATTGAATGTTATGCCGTACGCTGCGCCGCTTCACCCGAAATGGACGGAGAGCTATTACCGGGACTATCGGCATGAAATTCCGATCCATCTGAGCGCTTACCGCTATAATCAGGATTGGCGGATGAACGTCGTCAAGCTGGGGCGGCTTGCGGTCGATCTCATTGTGACGACGGACGATCTCGAGGAGCAGGAGAAGCGGGCCCTCGGGCAAATCGCTCCGCTTCTATGCCTGCCCCGCAAGGAGACGAACTGGCGGGAGCAGCTTCAGTATTTGGCCGCGGAGCTCGGAGAGACGTGGCAGGCCGGGAAGTGGCTGGAGGCGTATGAGCACAAAGCGCGGGATGCGCGCAAGCGGCTTCAGCCCTATGTGGGCGGGAAGACGTTCGTCGGCTTGCGCATGGTTGGCAACCGGCTGTACTTGCATTGCAACGGCGGAATGGCGGACGTTCTCTATCGCGATCTCGGGCTGTCGCCGGCCTGCCGAAGCGAGACGCCGACCTATGACAGGCTGATCGCCGTGGAAGAGATTGACCGTCTGAATGCGGACTATATGCTGATGTTGATTCGCCGGGACAACGACACGTTGGCGCATTGGACGAAGCTGCAGAACGATCCGCAGTGGCAAGCGATATCGGCGGTACAGCGCAAGCGTGTCTATGAGCTTCCGTCCGATCCGTGGCGGGAATATTCCGCCCATGCCATGCTGCGGATGCTGGAATACGCCGAACAATTGTTAACCGCCGATCATCCATCACTTATCCGGATTTAATCCATGGATCATGTCCGGCACACTTTTTATACTGTAATAGTGATAATCATTATCAATGACAAGCAATTGTCTGGAGAAAGAAGAGGGAGGCAATTTCGAAAGATGAGAAAACGCAGATTTGGCGCAGCAATCGTATTGGCATTATTTCTGATTCTTCTGGCGGCCTGCGGAGGCGGCAACAGTTCGGACACGAAAGGGGCGGCCGGCGAGACACCTGCGGCTGCGAACGAAAGCAACGAAACGGCGGCGTCTTCGAATGGGAACGGCACGAACAGCGGCGGCGAAGAGGCTTCGGCTTCGACTGGCGGTGAGACGGGCGAACGCACAATAGAATATTTGGGCCAAAGCTATACCGTCCCTGCCCGTGTAGAACGGATTGTCATTACCGGATCGATGGAGGCGCACGAGGATGCGCTCGTTCTCGATGTTCATCCGGTCGGTGCGGTCACGTACGCGGGCAAATTCCCCGAACGTTTCGCGCCCATTACCGATCAGGCCGAGTCGATCGGCGAGAAGGCGGAACCGAACTTTGAGACGATCCTGAAGCTGCAGCCGGACGTCATTCTGGGCACGACGAAGTTCCCCGAGGAAGTCAAGGAACAATTGAGCAAAATTGCTACGCTCATTCCGGTCTCCCATATCGCCACGGATTGGGAGGCGAATTTGATGCTGCTCGGAGAATTGACAGGCAAGCAGGATTTGGCCAAACAGGTGATCGACAAGTACAAAGCGGAAGTCGAAGCCGCCAAGCCGGCGCTTGTGGAGAAGCTGAAAGGGAAGAAGGTCGTCGCGATTCGGATTCGTTCGGGCCAGTTGTTCATCTATCCGCAGACGGTATTCGTCAACCCGATTCTGTACGGAGACCTCGGTTTGGACGTGCCGGAAGCCGTAGCGGCGGCCAAAGCTCAGGAAGCGATATCGATCGAGCAGTTGGCGGCGATGAACCCGGATTACCTGTTCCTCCAGTTCTCTGAAGATGAGAACAAGGATACGCAGAATGCATTGCAGGATGTGCTCGACAACCCGATCGTTCAAGCGGTTACGGCGGTTAAAGAAGGCAACGTATTCGTAAACCTCATCGATCCGCTGTCCGAAGGCGGGCCGGCATGGAGCCGGACGGAGTTTTTGAAAGCGATGCTGGAACAACTCGCGAAGTAGGGGGACTGCATGCGTTCCAATCCAGGAGTCAGGCACGCGGCGCTGCTCACAACCGGACTGCTGCTTATCGCTGCGACATTCGTGCTGTCGGTGCGCTATGGAACGAAATCGATGGATGCCGCAACGGTGTGGGACGCATTGTTTCATTACGACCCGGAGAATATGGATCATCTGATTATTCGCACTTCGAGAATTCCGCGCGCAATCGGCGCTTTGCTGGTCGGCGCCTTCCTCGCGGTCTCGGGTGCGTTGATGCAGGGGATGACGAGAAACGATCTTGCATCCCCTTCCATTATGGGGGTTTCGGACGGCTCGGTATTCGCGATCACGCTGTGCATGATTTGGATGCCGGGCGACTCCGCCATGTCGATGATCGTATGGTCCGTCATCGGTTCCGCCTTCGGCGCCTTGCTGGTGTTCGGCGCAGCGCGGCTGCTTCCCGGCGGCATGTCGCCGGTGTCGCTGGCGGTTCTGGGGACGGTCATCGGCATGTTCCTGAACGGCGTATCCCAGGCGTTGTCCACTTACTTTCAGGTATCCCAAAATATCAGCTTCTGGTATAATGCCCGGCTGCATCAGATGGACCCTGCGGTCATTCGGCTGTCGATCCCGTTTGCGGTGGCCGGTCTTGCGATCGCGCTGATGACGTCGCGCCGGATTACGGCGCTGTCCTTCGGCGACGAGACGGCCGCCGGACTCGGCGTCCGTATTCGCTTGATCAAATCGTTGGCCATGCTCAGCGTCATGCTGCTGACCGGCATTTCGGTGGCGATCGCGGGAAAGATCGCTTTTATCGGTCTGATCATTCCCCATATTGCCCGTTTCCTGGTCGGGCAGGACTATCGGCGGATCATTCCGTATGGCGCCTTGCTTGGCGCGTTCTTCCTGGCATGGTGCGATCTGATCAGCCGGTTCGTCAACCATCCGTTCGAAACGCCGGTAGGGGTTGTGACCGCTCTGTTCGGCGTGCCTTATTTCCTCTATTTGATCCGCAAGAGAGGAGGAGGCAGAAGTGGCTAAATCCGTACAGGCAAGACGATTCCGGCTGGTCTTCTTCTCTGCGTGCGCCGCGGCGCTCTGCGGCATGTATGTCAGTTTGACGAACGGCACGTTCGATATTTCCATAGCCGACATCGTCCGGACGCTTCTAAGGATGGACCCGAGCCGGGAACATGATCTCGTCATCTTCGAATTTCGGCTGCCCCGCATTCTGATCGGCGCTTTGGTCGGTTTCGCCCTGGGCGTTGCCGGCGCCGCGCTGCAGGGAATGACGCGGAACGCGCTTGCCGATCCCGGCATTCTGGGCATTCATGCGGCAGCCGGCGCGTCGGTTGTGCTCGGCATGTTTCTTTTTCATGGGACGATGAGGTCGCCCGGCTGGCTGACGGTTATGACGATGCCGATGTTCGGCTGGGTCGGGGGAATTGCCGCGGTTGTGTTGCTGTATCTCTTCGCGCGGCGTCATGGCGAACTGGAGCCGCAGCGGCTCATTCTTGTCGGGATCGCGCTCGGTTCGGGTTTCAGCGCCTTGACGCTCTATATTTCGCTGAAGATGAATCCGCAAGATTTCGAGATGGCTACGGTATGGCTCTCGGGCAGCATTTACAGCGCGACCTGGAAGCACGTCGTGACGATTTTGCCATGGCTGCTCATTCTGGTGCCGGTCATTTGGAGAAAGGCGCCGATTCTCGACCTTCTGCAGCTGAACGAAGCGAGCGTCAAAGGATTGGGCGTCCGTACGAAGCGGGAAAGGCAAATTTTGCTGCTGTGCTGCGCCGGGCTGGTCAGCGCATGCGTCACGGTATCCGGCAGCATCGGGTTTGTCGGCCTGATTGCTCCGCACATGGCGAGAAGGCTTATCGGCATTCCTTACAAATATATCGTTCCGGCATGCGGCGCAATCGGAATGGCGCTGGTCGTCGTCGGGGATTTTATCGGCAAGACGGTATTTGCACCGGCGCAGCTGCCTGTCGGCATCGTGATCTCGATTATCGGCGTTCCTTATTTTATTTATTTGCTGTACCGGTCCAGGAGAAGGTAGGACTTGCAGTCCTCCCATATACGTACCTCTGCCGCCCCCAGCTATGGCTGACGAAGCGGGCTTTGCTTTGCAAAGTCTTAAGGAGAGAGAAGGATGTTCGAAAGGTTCAGGAAAGATGAGGCGGCCGGATTTGAACTGTCAATTTATTTGCCCCATGACTATGGGAAGGTCCGCGAGCGCTACCCCGTTGTGTACGTACAGGACGACGGAAATGTCGTGCGCTCGGGCTTTAACTATATCGACCACCTGGTCATGACGAAGCGCTTGCCGAAAATGATCTTCGTGGGCGTCAAACCGCACAACCGCAACGATGATTATACGCCCTGGCCGGCCCGGGCGCTGCTTCCGGGGCAACCGGACTTCGGCGGCGGCGCCGGGCATTATTTGAGGGCGCTCGCCGAACAGATCAAGCCGCATGTCGACGCGGCTTATCCGACCCGGCCGGAGCCTGAGAACACGGGAATTGCCGGCTGCTCTTTCGGCGGACTTGTCAGCGCCTACGCCTATTACCGGTACCCGGAGCTGTTCGGCAAGATCGCCATGATTTCGGCGTCGTTCTGGTATGAAGGCTTTCTTGCCTTTATGCGCGAGACGCCTGTCCCCGATGGGCTGCATTGCATCTACATGTACGTCGGCGAGCTGGAAGGCATCTACAAGCAGAATATTCAGCGCGAAATGGTGGAACGGACGAAAGAGGCCAGCGCTTTGCTGCTTGCCAAAGGCTTTCCGCAGGATCGCCTGAAGTTCGAGACCGATGCGAACGGTACGCATGACGCCTTCTTCTTCACGCAACGATTTATGCATGCGATGCTCTGGCTGTTCGGCCATAAGGAGCAAGACGGCGCAGCGGGTGGAGAGAAAGGGGAGAAATCGTAATGGTCGATAACAACGGCCGTTCCGCCTTCGCCATACCGGGGGCGGAGCAGTGGACGATGACCGGCCGGACCGGCCGCCGCTACCGGATTATGGCCTGGATGCCGGATGCGGCGGTACCGGAGGCGGGATTTCCGGTCATCTATATGCTGGATGCGAACGCCGCCTTCGGGACGATGGTGGAAACCGTGCGTCTGCTCGGTCAAGGACCTTACCGGGTCGATCCGTCCGTCGTCATCGGCATCGGATATGAAACGGATCGGCCGCTGGATACGCAGGCGCGTTTTTACGATTACACCGTATACGCGGCTGACGACGAATTGCCGCCGCGCAAGGACCGTTCGCCGTGGCCGGCGACGGGCGGGGCGGCGGATTTTTTGCAGTTTATCGAGGAAGAGCTGAAGCCTGGTATCGAACGGTTGTATACGATCGACCGCAGCCGGCAAATGCTGTTCGGACATTCGCTTGGCGGATGGTTTGTGCTGTATGCGCTGTTTCGCCGATGCGGCGCTTTTCAGTATTACGTTGCGGGAAGTCCGTCCATCTGGTGGAAGAACGGGTATATCGTCCCTGATGCGGAACGGTTCGCGGAGTCCGGGAAGCAAGCGGATTGGCGGGCGTCGCTATTGATCGGGGTCGGCAGCCTGGAAAAGCCGCATATGGTGCGCGATGCCCGGCAAATGTACGAGCGTCTGCTCGCGGCGGATATTCCCGGCTTCGCCGTTCAGTACCGCTGCTACGAAGACGAGGGTCATTTGTCCGTGGTGGCGCCTTTGATCGGGCGGGCGGTTCGTTTTCTTGACCCGAATCATGATAATCGTCCCAAGTCATGACGCCGGCCGTTGCGTGCGCGAAAGAACGGGGCGTCCCGCCGCTAGAAAGAACGGCTCCCCTTTATAGCAGACAGGCTAAATGCTAGAACCTGTTGCTGTAAGGGGGGATTTTTTTATGCCTAAAGGGAACGCAAGAATTTTTGGACAGTTAATCAATTCCACGCATATTATATATCGTATGATATATAATTGAAGCAACTAGAAAGGGGGAGAATGGGAGGCATGTTGAGTAAAGAGCTTGTAAGGCAACAGATCGAGGAAAAGCTGAAGAGGAAAGTGGCATCGGATCCGAAGCTCCATCAAGTACATATGCTCATACATTCGGACAAGCTAAATATCCATTGGCCTATGGCCGCTGGAAAAACGGATGAGGCACCGGTTAATCCGCACCAGCCTTTTCACACGGCAAGTGTTGGTAAAACGTTTACATCGGTAATCGTAGCGAAACTGGTCGAAAGAGGGCTCGCCAAGTTCGAAGATCCAATTGCCCGTTATTTGCCTTCAACGATTCTTGAAGGTCTGCACCCTGTTTAAAGGAAAAGATTATACATACGATATTCAGATCAAACATTTATTAAACAATACGTCGGGCGTGCCCGATTATTTTGAAGATAAACCGAAGCGACACCGAGCGTTTATGCAAGATATATTGGAAGATCCCTCGCGCTTTTGGACAGCCGAAGAAACCATCCAATGGTCCAAGCAACACCTGGAACCGCGCTTTCCCCCGGGCAAAGGGATTCATTATACGGACACAGGCTACAATCTGTTAGGGCTCATCATCGAATCGATTACTTCAAAACCTTATCATGAAATTTTACATGATTATATCTTCAGACCTCTGCAGATGAGACACTCTTATTTATCCCATTATTCCGAATCTGCCGTTCAAAGCGAATATCCGGTAGCTCACGTGTATCTGAACCATTTAAAAGTCAATGTCGATGAATATCGCAGCTTTAGCAGTTTTTATGCTGGAGGTCAAGCGGTCTGCACGACAGAAGATCTGCTGCTCTTCATGAAAGCGTTGGTTGAAAATCGACTGGTGAAACCGGAAATATTGAACGCCATGCAGAACTGGAACAAAATGTGGCCGGGAATGGAATATGGCTATGGGCTTATGAGGATGCGGTTTATCCCTTTCACTCAGAAATATTTGGCTTGGGGTCATCTCGGTGCCAGCGGCGCTTTTATGTTATACTTCCCAAATTTGGATGTATATGCTATGGGGAGCTTCAATCAAACCGCGTATCGGTCGAAAAGTATGAACTATTTATTTTTTAACGTCCTTCGCAAAGTATCAAAGATTGATTGACAGCATTGTGGCTGTGCGGCCATGAAGCGCAGAGGTCGCGGGTTCATGCTCGATCATGCATAAGCGCGAAACGCAGCTGATACGGCTGCGTTTTTTTGGTAGGAGCGTGCCCGGAGGGCGTTCGCGTGGGGGGGACGTTGATATCGTTAATGAACGCTGTTCTGATGGAGCGCTTGCGGAGCTTTAAGGCACGTCATTTTAATGGAGCGTTTGCGTAGCGTTAAGGACCGCTGTTCTGATGGAGCGCTTGCGCAGTGTGAAGGACCGCTGTTCTGACGGAGCGCTTGCGGTGCTTTAAGCCACATTCTCTATGACGAAGCGTCTTTCTAGATGAAAGGTTACTCTAACGAATATCACAAGCCTTATTTTTGCCAAAAAGCTGCTTTTTCAGATTTAACGAATCTCAGCCACCTTATTTTCGATATTTCGCCCGAATTCGATCACTTTTAAGCAAATAGCGTTGCTCAGATTCGTTACAATTCCGGAACATCGATTTTTCGCCAAATAGCGATTGTCAGATTCGTTGCTATGA
>NZ_JBCNFP010000165.1:0-21537 GCF_050481165.1 Paenibacillus cisolokensis | reverse complement strand
AACTTTTCACTGTCCAGTATAGATGTATTCCATCTTACGTTTGGCCTATGACGCTCCGCGAATAATATCATCACGTCAACTGCCTACGCGCCGGCAGTCGTCCGGTTTTGGTCGACCTGACTCAGAAACAATGCGGCCCGTTGAATATATTCCTTGGGATGGGCCCGGTACAATAGCTCGTGCTGGCCGCCGGGAACGATCCAGGTGCGGGAGAGCGGGTTCGATTGCCTGCTCCCGATCTGCTCGGCCGTCTGGTAAGGCGCCTTGGCGTCCTCCGTTCCATGGATGACATAAATCGGCATGTCGTAGGTTTTGTTCATAATTTGTCCGGATGGAATCCGGTTGACGGTCGTTCCGGTCCATAACGGAAGCATCGCTTCAATCAATAGCTTGGACGGAAATTTCGGCAAGTTGACAAATTGGGTTACATTGGAAAAAAGCGTATCCGAACTGGGCAGAAACAGGCTGTCCAATATCATCGCGTCGATCTGGTCCGTATAAAGCGCCGCCTGCAACGCGGTGCCCGCCCCCATCGAAAATCCCCATACGATGATGTCCTCGGCTCCCCGCGACTTCGCATAGTCGACGGAGGCGAGCAATTGCTGGGATTCTTCCCATCCGCCGGTTGCCGGCGCCCGGTATTGCTCGGAAGCGTAGCCGTAATCGAACATCAAAATGTTATAGTTCAGCCGATGCAGCAGTTCGGCGAGGTCGTACATCGGCACCCATGTTTCTTCCCGATTGGCGCCATAGCCATGGCTGAAGACGATGGTCCGGCGCGATTCGGACAGCGCACCGTCCCGGTCGGCCGCCGGAATGAACCAGGCGCTTACGGTCGTGCGGCCGCTGCGGCTCGGAAACGTGACGTTCTCGTAATCGAGACCTTTGGCGGTTTTCGGATCGGAGCCGAGCGAAGCGACGTAAGGATAGGCCAGCAGCCAGGCAACATAGGCGTGAAAGGCGAGAACGGTCAACAGCACCAGGGCGAGAGTTGCGGAAATAAAAGCGATCAGGACGTTTTTGCGGCGAATGCTTCTGCCGACAACCGCATAATCCGGGTTCGGCATTTCGGGTGGCTGGGGAAGCGGCAGCAGTTCCGGAGAGAATCTGCCATCCAACGGCGCGATGCTTGTGCTCATGATGACTCCTCCCCTCTATATTGAAAGCGCTTCATAATAGCTGGTACTTCTATCGTATGTCCCAAGGACCGGTTTTGTCAATTCATGACGACACATTGTTAGACAGTTGTAATCTTGATGTAACATAGGACGATTGACCGAATGTTGCAAAGGGAATATAGCGCCGATCGCTTTACGATCGGTCTGTGGTGAGGTATACTGAGTGTAACTCGGTTTCATTCTATGAAACGAACAGAGCGTGAACGACCGACCGACAAAGGAGGTACGGAGATGGAAGAAGGCAAATCGACGGTGCGCGCCGTGGAACGGGCGCTGGACATTCTGCTGTGCTTTACGACGGACAACGAGTGGGGAATGGCTGAAATCGCCGAGCGCGTCGGCCTCCACAAGAGCACGGTGCATCGCATGCTGGCAACGCTGGAAAACCGGGGATTTGTGGAAAGGGACAGAGTAACCGACCGCTACAGGCTCGGCATTAAAATATGGGAGCTGTCCGCCATGCTGTCACGGTCCGACGATCCCGCCGTCATATGGCTTCCGGAAATGGAACGGCTGCGCGACTTGCTCGGCGAGACGGTCAGCCTCTATGTGCGTGACGGCATGGAGCGAATTCGCATTCAGGCGGTGCAGAGCAATCAGGCGGTGCGCCGGGTCGCTCCCGTAGGCGCGAGGCTGCCGCTGTACGTTGGCGCATCCAGCAAAGTGCTGAACGCATATGCCGATCCTGCCGAGCTGGAAGCGATCATGAGCGCCGACTCGTGGCCGGCGTCGATCGACCGGAACCAGTACCTGCAGCAGCTGGCCGACATCCGGGAGGCCGGTTACGCAACGAGCGTCGAGGAGCGGGAAGCGGGCGTCGCAGCGGTCTCCGCACCGATCTTCGACCGGACGGGCAAGCTTGTCGCGGCATTGTCGGTTTCGGGACCGGCGAGCCGGTTGACGATGGAGAAAATGCGGGAGCATGCCCCGCTTATTATGGAAACGGCCGGACGGATGGGCACGATGACGCTGTAGCTGTGACTGCGCGGCGGCGGCGAGGGAGTGCCGGCCGTCTTTGCTTTTTTTCGCTTCGCGTTCGAAACGCTCTGCAAGCTTCCCGCATATTTCCTGGCGGGCGGCTTATACTATTTATAGAAACGGCGGCTGTCCGCAAGTTGATCTTGAAGCATCGGTGTTACAGATTGAACGGAACCCCGAAATGGCAGTAGTATTCCTCTAACGATAAAGTATACTATGTATATAGGAATTTAAGGGGATGATAGCCACGGAAAATAATTTGATTCAGGCGATCGAGAGCAACTGGATTAGTCTGCTCCTGTCGATTGCCGTAATTGCGCTGCTTTATTGGCTGGCGCGCCGCCGCGTAAGCTTCGGCTACCGCGTGCTGCTCGCGCTCGGCCTCGGCCTTGCGGTCGGCATTGCGCTGAATGCGTTCAAGATCGACGCGACAAGCATCGGAACGATCGGTTCGATCTATGTCAACCTGATCAAAATGCTTGTCATGCCGCTCGTCGCAGTGCTGGTCATTACGAGCATCTCGTCCATATCGAGTCTCGGCCACTTGCGCAAAATCGGTGTGAAGACGATCTCGCTCTTTCTCGTTACGACCGGCATAGCCGCATTGATCGGCCTTCTCGTTGCGCTGGCGCTTTCTCCCGGCGCAGGCATCGAACAGTCGGCTCCGGAGGATTTCCAGGCGCGCGAAATCCCGACGTTTTCCCAGGTCATACTCGATCTGACGCCGTCCAACCCGATTAACGACATGGCACAGGGAAAGGTCGTTCCGGTCTTGATTTTCGCGATCTTCATCGCGGTCGCTCTCGTCCACTTGAATAGCCGGAAGCCGGAGGCGGCGGAACCGGTGAAGAAATTCGTCGATTCGTTCGCTCAAGTGATGCATCAGGTCACCAAATATATTATCCGGCTTACGCCTTACGGGGTATATGCCCTGATCGGCGCCATGGCGGCCCGATACGGAGCGGAGACGCTCAAGCCGCTCATCGGCGTCATTATTGCCACGTACGTGGCGCTCCTGATTCATTTCGTCCTGACGTTCGGCGGTCTGGTTACATTCGCGGCGCGTGTAAATCCGATCAAATTTTTGCGGAAGGCGTACCCGACGATTGCCGTCGCCTTTACGACGCGCAGCAGCTATGCGACGCTGCCGGTTAATCTGGAGGTGCTCACCAAACGGCTGCGCGTCTCGCCGCGTATTGCCAGCTTCGTCGCTCCGCTCGGCGCGACGATGAACATGAACGGCTGCGGCGGCGTCTGGCCGGCGATTGTGGCCATCTTCGTCGCCGAGGTGTACAACGTGCCGCTCGGCATCTCCGACTACATTCTGATCGTACTCGTGAGCATGATTTCGTCGATCGGCGTCGCCGGCGTGCCGGGACCGGCCTCGATTTCCACGACCGTCGTGCTGACGGCGCTCGGCCTTCCGCTTGACGGACTCGGCCTGGTACTGGCCATCGACGCGATCGTCGATATGGGCCGCACCGCTGTCAACGCGACGGGCACGACGGTAACGACGCTGCTCGTGGCGGCGTCCGAGGGCGAATTCGATCGCGAATCGTTCGATCGGAACGAGGAAGACCCGCTCGAGTTGAATACGGCCTAGAATGCGGCAGAGCCCCGCGCGACCGATGCGTCGCGGCGGGGCTCTCGCTGTCCGGGCAGCAAGACGGGCGGCATGTTCGGCCGCCGGTTGCAGCGCCCGTCTCAAGTCCGCGACGGCCGAACATGAAGAAAGGACCTCCCGTTTGCACGGGAAGTCCTTTTTTCTGCATTCGATGAAATGCCCGGATATTACGCGTTGTTGGCAATCATTTGGCGAAGCACCGTTTGCAGGATGCCGCCGTTGCGATAGTAATCGACGTCGACCATCGAGTCGAGACGGACGGTGGCCGGGAATTCGAACGTCGAGCCGTCTTCGCGGGTGGCGACGACGCGTACGGTTTGACCCGGTTGAACGTTGTTGTCCAGACCGATAATGTCGAACGTTTCGCGGCCGGTAATGCCGAGCGATTTCCAGCTTTGACCGGACTGGAATTGCAGCGGCAGAACGCCCATGCCGACCAGGTTGGAGCGGTGAATCCGCTCGAAGCTTTCGGCCAGAACCGCTTTGACGCCGAGCAGATACGTGCCTTTCGCCGCCCAGTCGCGGGAGCTGCCGGTACCGTATTCTTTGCCGGCGATGACGATCAGGTTGCGGCCGTCTTGTTGATATTTCATCGACGCGTCGTAAATCGACATCACTTCGCCTGTCGGCAGGTAAGTCGTAACGCCGCCTTCCGTTCCCGGCGCAACCTGGTTGCGGATGCGGATATTGGCGAACGTGCCGCGCATCATGACGTGATGGTTGCCCCTGCGGGAACCGTAGGAGTTGAAGTCTTTGCGGTCAACGCCGTGTTCGATCAAATATTTTCCGGCCGGGCTATCCACTTTGATGTTGCCGGCGGGCGAAATATGGTCCGTCGTCACGGAATCGCCGAGCAGCGCCAGTACGTTGGCCGCCTTGATGTCGGCAATATCGCCGACTTCGTCGCCGAGGTTCTCGAAGAACGGCGGGTTGGCGATATAGGTGGACTTTTCGTCCCACTCGTACAATTCGCCTTCCGGCACCGGAATCGCATTCCAGCGCTCGTTCTGCGTGAAGACGTTGGCGTATTTCTCGCGGAACATTTCCGGGCTCATTGCCGCGGAGATCGCTTGGCTGATCTCTTCCGACGACGGCCAGATATCTTTCAGGTAGACCGGCTCGTTGTTGTTGTCGTAGCCGATCGGATCTTTTGTCAGATCGATGTTGACCGTACCGGCGAGCGCGTAGGCGACGACAAGCGGCGGCGAAGCCAGATAGTTGGCTTTGACCTGCGCGTGCACGCGGCCTTCAAAGTTCCGGTTGCCGGAGAGAACGGCAGCGACGGTCATGTCGTTGTCGGCGATCGCCTGGCTTACTTCGTCCGGCAGCGGGCCGGAGTTGCCGATACAGGTCGCGCAGCCGTAGCCGGCGACGTGGAAGCCGAGCGCCTCGAGCGGTTCAATCAGATTCGCTTTCTTCAAATATTCGGTAACGACAAGCGATCCCGGCGTCAGCGAGCTCTTGACATAGGCAGGCTTCTTCAATCCGCGTTCGACCGCTTTCTTGGCGACGAGACCCGCGCCCAGCATGACGCTCGGGTTGGACGTGTTCGTACAGCTTGTAATCGCGGCGATCACGACGGCGCCGGTGCCGATCTTGCTCACTTGACCGTCCGGATGCTTGACTTCGACAACCTCTGCGATTTTCTCTTCGGACAGGCCGTAGCCGCCTTTGTCGATCGGCGTACGGATAATGTCGTTAAACGATTCCTTCATGCTCGACAGCTCGACCCGGTCTTGCGGACGCTTCGGACCGGCGAGCGACGGCACGACGGTGGACAGGTCCAGCTCGATCGTATCGGAGAACACCGGATCGGCCAGATCGTCCGTGCGGAACATGCCTTGCGCTTTGTAGTAAGCTTCCACCAGCTGGATTTGCTCTTCCGAACGGCCGGTGCTGCGCAGGTAGTTGAGCGACTCGTTGTCGACCGGGAAGAAGCCGATCGTCGCACCGTATTCCGGCGCCATGTTCGCGACGGTCGCGCGGTCAGCCAGGCTGATGTTGGAAAGTCCGGGGCCGTAGAACTCCACGAATTTGCCGACAACGCCTTTCTTCCGCAGCATTTGCGTGACGGTCAGCGCCAGGTCGGTAGCGGTCGCGCCTTCGGCCAGTTTGCCCGTAAGCTTGAAGCCGATAACTTCCGGCATGACGAAGTAGAGCGGCTGTCCCAGCATGCCGGCTTCCGCCTCGATGCCGCCGACGCCCCAGCCAACGACGCCGAGACCGTTAATCATCGTTGTGTGCGAGTCGGTGCCGACGAGCGAATCGGGATAGACGATCGTCTCGCCGTCCACCGTCTTCGTCGCCGCGACGGATGCGAGGTACTCCAGGTTGACCTGGTGCACGATGCCGGTCCCCGGAGGAACGGCGCGGAAGTTGTCGAATGCGGTCTGCGCCCAGCGCAGGAAACGGTACCGTTCTTCGTTGCGCTCGAATTCGACCTTCATGTTGTAATCGAGCGCTTCCTTGGAGCCGAAAGCGTCGACCATGACGGAGTGGTCGATGACGAGATCGACAGGAACGAGCGGATTAATCCGCTTCGGATCGCCGCCGGCTTTTTTCACGGTATCGCGCATGGCCGCCAGATCGACGACGACCGGAACGCCGGTGAAGTCCTGCAGGACGATGCGGGCGGGAATGAACGGAATTTCCTTGTCTTCGCGGCCATTCGCCCAGTTGGCCAGCTGTTTTACGTGCTCGAGGGTAATGGCGCGTCCGTCGAACTGGCGGACTGCGGCTTCAAGCAGCACTTTAATGGAGAACGGAAGCTTCGAGACGTCTCCAAGTCCTTGCTCTTCCAGACCCTGCAGCCGGTAGTAGACGTATGATTTACCGCCGGCATTGAGCGACGTACGGACGGAGAATTGATCTTGTTTGGACATGAAAAGTTCCTCCTTGTCGCTGAAGTTGCGATTCCCGAAACAGTTTCACCAAATGAAACTCAATTTCAAAATCGCTTCTACCTATAGTATAGCGTCTTTCATATGGTTCCGTAAAGAGCGGTGTTGGCCTTGATCTCCAAAATCGTGCCGCTTCTTAACAGTTTTGACGAGACGGCAAATATTGAAACGAACGCCGGACGCACGATTTTGCGGGCTGCCACATGAAACGGCCGGAACGGTCATATAATGAACCAGTTCAGCCCACCACATGTTTCCATTTGAGGAGGAATTGGCATGCCTCGTACCGGAAGCCGCGGAGGCCAACGCAGCCTGCCGTCCCGCTCGGCGCAGCCGGAGCCGGCGGGCTGGAAAGAGGCCGTGCGCGAATATGTCAGGCAGTATAATCAAGGAGAGATCGACCAGCATGTCGCGGTGTTCGACGGCATCATGTCGGATCACGACCACCGGTACAGACTGGATGACAGGCTGCGCCGGTTGCGCGACCGTGAATTGCTGCGCGGCGCCCTGCCCGCGGCAAGCAGCACGAAGACGGAAGTGTTGCGCGTACAGGAATCGCCGGGAGAAGTGTCCGTCCTCGTCGGATTGCATATCAAGCGAACGATCGAACAACGCGGTCGTGAATATACAGAGGAACGGTGCGAGCGCGAGCGGCTGTGGCTCAGCGAAGATTCCGGACGCTGGATCGTGACCCGGGTCGAGCCGTGGATCGGCGAGCGCCGCCCGCGATACGGTCCGGGCTCTGCGGATATGATCACCGATCCGGCTTTCGGAGATACGGAAGAAAGCTACCGCGGATCGTTCCGCCCGCTGCCGGCTCCTTACCTGAATTACGATCTGCTGCCGTCGATGAAGCGCCGGCGCGCGACGAAATATCGGCGGGATCTCGCCGCCGCCTACGCCGACCGCTGGTGGAATGAGCCGAATCCGGCTTTCGAAGCTTTCGCCGTCAACTGTACGAACTACGTCTCCCAGTGCATCTTTGCAGGCAACGCGCCAATGAACTATACTGGTAGGAGGGAAAGCGGCTGGTGGTACAAGGGCCGCGTCGGCGGTCGTGAGAACTGGAGTTTCAGCTGGGCGGTCTCTCATGCGCTGCATGATTATTTGAGCCGTCCGGGCACGAATGGCATGCGCGCCGTTCCGCTCGCTTCGGCGGCGGAGCTGAAACTCGGCGACGTCATTATATACGATTGGAACGGCGACGGACGCTATCAGCACACGACGATCGTGACCGCGTTCGATGCCGACGGCATGCCGCTCGTCAATGCAAATACGGTGTCCAGCCGCCACCGGTATTGGGATTATCAGGATTCCTATGCATGGACAGAGCAGACCCGGTACCGTTTTTTTCACATTGCCGACGAATTTTAGTATGTCCGGCACATGAAGGCTGCATGAGATAGGCAAATTATAACGTAACCGGAGGATCAGTTATGGGGAAGAAGGTTCGCGTAGCACTTGTGTACGGGGGAAAATCGGGAGAGCATGACGTATCCCTGCAGACCGCGCTGGCGGTCATGTCGGCGTTCGATTACGATAAATACGAAATCAAACCATTTTATATTACGAACGACGGTGAATGGCGGACGGGCAAGACGTTGCTCGCTCCGCCCGACGATGTGGCCAAGCTGCGCTTCGCTCCCGATGAAACCGGGGAAAATGCGCTGACGCCGGTATTGAGAGGGCTCAGCCCGGCCGCTGCGGGAGAGGAAGCTCCGATCGACGTCGTCTTTCCGCTTCTGCACGGCACATACGGAGAAGACGGCACGATTCAGGGCATGCTGGAAATGGCGAACATTCCGTACGTCGGTGCCGGCGTCCTGGCGTCGGCCGTCGGCATGGACAAAGTTATTATGAAAAAACTGTTTGCGCAGGAAGGTTTGCCCCAATGCGTATACCGTTACTTTAACCGGACCCAGTGGGAGAAAGACCCTGCCTATTTCATCATGGAAGTGGAAGTGTCGCTCGGTTACCCGTGCTTTGTCAAACCGGCCAATCTCGGATCGAGCGTCGGCGTCTCGAAGGCGAAAAACCGCGAAGAGCTTATTGCGGCGATCGACCTGGCATTCAGCTATGACCGGAAAGTAATCGTCGAAGAATTCGTCGACGCCCGCGAGATCGAAGTCAGCGTGCTTGGCAATGACGAGCCGAAAGCGTCCGTACCCGGGGAGATCAAATCGTCGAACGATTTCTACGATTACAAGGCGAAATATATTGACGGCAAATCGGTTATGGAAATACCGGCCGATCTGCCTTACGAGACGGCGGAAGCGGCACGCGAAATGGCGATCCGCGCGTTTCAGGCGATCGACGGCTCGGGCCTGTCGCGCGTCGACTTCTTCCTCCGCAAGGCGGACGGCGCGCTGCTCGTCAATGAAGTGAACACGATGCCGGGCTTTACGCCGTACAGCATGTATCCGCTGTTGTGGAAGGAAAGCGGGTTGTCCTACCGCGAGCTGCTGGACGCATTGATCGAGCTGGCCATCGAGCGGCATGCCGAGAAGCAGCGGCTCGATTTCGGCTCCGGGGTGCCCAAATCTTAACGAGGGGAGTGGCGATTCGTGGGATTCGCAACCGAATTCAATTCCGTATGCAAATTCAAGTCGGAGCAGGAGTTGTACGAGCTGCTGGAGTACGGACGCGGAAAAATGGTCAAGAGCGGATTCCGCGTCTATCCGACCGGTCAGAAGGTGTTCGCTTATACGCCGGAGAACAAAGCGATCGCGATCGTCCGCATCCTGGCCTCTATCGCCGAAATCAATTTTCAGGGCGAAGAGGTGACGGAAGTGGAGATGGAGCTTGTCCGCAAGTTAACCGAGGAAGAGTCCCGCGTTCTGACCGCGCTGGCGGACGAAATGTTTTTCGGGGAACGCCGGTAGCCGGAAGCCCGGATGAAGCGGGCCGGCCGAAGCGGACAAGCTTGCATTGCACCGCGGAATCATGTACGTTGTAATGGAATGTAATTCTTTTTCCTGTAGGGGATAAGGAGGATACCGAACGAATGAGCGGATTGCTGGAAGGGAAAAAAATATTGGTAATGGGAGTGGCCAACGACCGGAGCATCGCATGGGCGATTGCGCAGTCGCTTGCCGCTCAAGGCGCGCAGCTGGCATTTACATATGAAAGCGAACGGGTAATGGAACGGGTGAAGAAGCTGGCCGATACGATTCCCGGCTCGATCGTCCTGCCGTGCAATGTCACCGTCGACGCCGAAATCGACGAGCTTGCAGTGCAATTGAAAGAGCATTTCGGCGTTCTTCACGGCCTCGCCCATTGCATCGCATTCGCCAAGACGGAAGAGCTGGAAGGGTTGTTCGTCGATACTTCCCGCGACGGCTTCGCGCTGGCCCACGATATTAGCGCCTACTCGCTGACGGCCGTCGCCCGGCGGATGTATCCGCTGATGACGGAAGGCGGCAGCATCGTCACGATGACCTATTTGGGCGCCGAACGGGCGATGCGCAACTACAACGTCATGGGTGTGGCGAAGGCGGCGCTGGAGGCGTCGGTCCGATATCTCGCGAACGATCTCGGCCAATACAACATTCGCGTGAACGCGATCTCGGCGGGCCCGATCCGGACGCTGGCGGCGAAAGGCATACGCGACTTCAACTCCATTCTGCGGCAGGTCGAGGAAAAGGCGCCGCTGCGCCGCACGACGGAAGCGGCCGAAGTGGGCGACACGGCAACGTTCCTGATGAGCCACTGGTCCCGGGGCATTACCGGCGAAGTCATCTACGTCGACAACGGCTACAATATCGTCGGCGTATAACCGTCTGTCATGATGAAGGACATCGGACACCGGCCGGAGCTTGCTCCGGGCCGGTGTCTGCTTGGCCGGACTATGTTTTGATAGAGGAATGGAGGGAATTGACGTGCTCGAATGGGGGCTGCTTGTCGCGCTCGGATTCGTGGCGGCTGCCTTCGGAAGTATCGTCGGGCTGGGGGGCGGCATTATTATCGTCCCTTCGCTCGTATTGCTGGGACCTGCGTTGACGGGAGAGGCGATCGGCCATCCGACCGCTGTCGGCACATCGCTGGCGGTGCTGATCGTGACCGCGCTGGCTTCGACGCTGGCTTACGCCAAACGGCGCAAGGTCGATTTTCGCAGCGGCTGGCTGCTGTTCGCGGCGAGCGGCCCTTCCGCCATGATCGGCTCGGCGCTGACGGCCCAGCTGCGGAACGGGACGTTCCAGCTCGTCTTCGGCTGCTTCATGCTGCTGATGGCGGCGCTTCTTGTCGCCCGCGATTATATCCGGCCGATCCGGCGGCAGTGGCCCGTGCGGCGCACGATCGCCGAGGCGGACGGGACGGCGTACACGTACGGCTACGCCGTCGTTCCGATGCTCGCGGTCGGCTGTGCCGTCGGGGCTGTTTCCGGACTGTTCGGGATCGGCGGCGGGTCGCTGTTCGTGCCGGTCATGGTGCTGCTGTTCGGGTTCCCGCCTCATATCGCGACGGCCACATCGATGTTCGTCATTTTTCTGTCTTCCATTACGGGCAGCGCCGTTCACGCCTGGCTCGGAGAGATCGATTACCTGCTTGCGGCGGCGCTTCTCCCGGGCGCCTGGATCGGGGGCAGGCTGGGCGCCTACATCGCGGGACGGATGTCGGGCAAAGGGCTGCTGTGGCTGCTCCGCCTGACGCTGATTGCGCTGGCGGCGCAAATGATCGTCGAAGGTGCGGCGGCAAAATGAACCGATCGAGGATAAGATTGGGCGAAACTATCGCGAACTGCCGGCGTATAGTAGAGTTAAGCGAAAATAAGAAGAGAGTTGAGTGATGGATCGTGAATGAGCAGCGGAACGATTCTGTCGTCGGCGGCAAAAGCTTTACCGCCGTGGCCATCAATTGTGCGTCCAAAGCGGGAGAATGGATTAAAACCAAACTGGGCAATTACGCCAGTCTGGATATGAAATATTCGTCGCATGACCTTGTCACCGAAGTGGACAAGGGTTCGGAGAAACTGATTCGCAAGCTGATTTTGACTTATTTTCCGGATCATTCGTTTCTTGGGGAAGAAGGGGTCGAGCCCGGGCCGGAAGCGTCGGCGCAAGCGCTGCGCAATGCGAGAGACGCGGAATATTTGTGGATTGTCGATCCGATCGACGGAACGACAAACTTTGTGCACGGTTTTCCGTATTTCGCCGTTTCGATTGCGCTTGCGCACAAGGGCGAAGTCATCGTCGGGGTGGTCTATGACCCGTCGAAGGACGAGCTGTTTATCGCCGAGAAGGGCAAAGGCGCCTATGTTCGCGGCCGCCGCATGCAGGTATCCGGCGAAGACCGGCTGTCCGACAGCTTGATCGCCACCGGTTTTCCGGCGGACGACAGCTATGCGCTGCCGCTTAATATGAAGGGGCTTGCGGCCGTCGTGCCGAAGGCGCGCAATGTTCGGATAGCGGGCTCGGCAGCGCTGCATATGGCGTATGTGGCGGCAGGCCGGCTAAGCGGTTTTTGGGAAATCGGGCTGAACTGCTGGGATCTGGCGGCCGGCGCGCTGCTGGTCCGGGAGTCGGGCGGGCAGATTACGGATACGTCGGGCCGGCCGTTCGACCTTGGCGTCCGCAACGTCGTCGCTTCGAACGGCCTGATTCATGACGAACTGCTCGCGACGCTGAAGTCTGCCGAGGCGATCGGGTAAATGAGGAAGGCTAAAATCCGCTCTTGCGTTGTACAGGCTCCCTGACCGGGAGCTTTTTTTGCATGGCGCCGAACTGTATTCAAGTATCGGTTTACGAACGCTTCGCCCGCGATCTTCGGTCGCTCGGATGTGACTCGGATGTATCTCGGATGTATCTCGGATGTGACTCGGATGCCTCCGCAGCCAACAAGCAAGCAGTTGTTTCCCGGAGGCAACATTTTGCTGTTCACGCAACATATAAATGGTGGTATGATGTAAATATCGGCAGGGAAATTTTTTTAGGACTAAAGTTTCCCTTGGCCAAAAGTGTGTCCCCGAGCCAATGAATCATGTTCACGATAAAGGAGGTTTTCGGCGATGAGTTCATCCCCGCTTGTATCGTTAATGGATGCAGCGACGGGCCAGCGCATTCGACTGGCAAGCATACAGGTGCAAGGCGTGCTTCGCCGAAGGCTGCTTGATCTCGGATTCGTCCCCGGAGCCGTCATCGAAGTGCTGCAGGCAAGTCCTCTTGGCGATCCGGTCGCGTACCGGGTGAACAATACGACGATCGCCCTCCGCCGGGAGGAGAGGGAACGAATTTTCGGTGAAATATGCAAGGAGGATGGAGAATGAGCACGTATCGCGTTGCGCTGATCGGCAATCCGAATACCGGCAAGAGCACATTGTTCAACGCGCTGACAGGGCTGCGCCAGCATACGGGCAACTGGGCGGGCAAAACGGTTGTCCGCGCCGAAGGCGAATATGAGTATAACGGCCATACTTACAACGTCATCGATCTTCCCGGAACGTATTCGTTATTTTCCAACTCGGTCGACGAGGAAGTGGCCCGGGACTATATCGTTCTGGACCGGCCCGACGTTACGGTCATCGTACTGGATGCGACGGCTATGGAACGGAACATGAATCTGGCGCTGCAAGTGCTGGAGATGACATCGCGTGCGGTCGTTTGTCTCAATTTGATCGACGAGGCAGGCAAGCTCGGCATCGAAATTCGCGAGCAATTGCTGGCCGAGAAGCTGGGCGTACCTGTCGTCAAAATTTCAGCGCGAAACAAACAGGGCATACCGGAGCTGCTCCGGCAAATCGAGAACGTGGCGGAGCGGCGGATCGTACCGAAGCCCGTGCAGGTGAAGTACAGCGAGGAGATCGAGCGCCGCATTCAGGAGCTGGAACCGGAGGTCCGCCGTCTGATCGGGGACGATTACCCGGCACGCTGGATTGCGCTGCGCCTGCTTGACGGCGACGACAGCATCATCGCGGCGCTTGAGCGGCGCCTTGGGGCAAACGCTTCGCAGACGAAGGAGATGATCGCCGATGGGCTTTCCTGCGCACACTGACGGCGCCGCGCTCCGGTCGCTGATGCAGAAGATCGATAAAGGCGAGCAAACCGGCATCCGCGATCAGATCGTCGTTGACCTTTACCGGAAAGCTCACGAACTGTGCGCGGATACCGTCACCTATAAAGACCGCAAAAAACTGATGGAAACGTACAAGCTTGACCGAATCCTGACATCGCGGGTATGGGGCTTTCCGATTATGCTGGCGATGCTCGGCGTCGTCTTTTGGCTTACCATCGCCGGGGCGAACGTGCCCTCCTCGATGCTGGCCGGCTTTTTCGGCCGGATCGAAGGCTATTTGACCGCGGCCTTTCAGGCGTTGCACGCCCCCGACTGGCTGCACGGCATTCTGGTGCTCGGCCTTTACCGGGGCACCTCATGGGTCGTCAGCGTCATGCTGCCGCCGATGGCCATCTTTTTTCCGATCTTTGCGCTTCTGGAAAATTTCGGGTACTTGCCGCGGGTTGCCTTTAACATGGATCGGCTGTTCAAAAAATCCGGCGGCCACGGCAAACAGGCATTGACGATGTCGATGGGGTTCGGCTGCAATGCGGCGGCGATTATGTCGACCCGAATCATCGAATCGCCACGCGAACGGATGCTGGCGATTCTGACGAACAATTTCGTCCCATGCAACGGACGGTGGCCGACGCTGATTCTGCTTGCCTCGCTGTTCATGGCGGCCGGCGTCGCAAGCCAATTCCAGATGCTGGCCACTTCGGCGATACTGATGGGCATCGTCCTGTTCGGCATCGTCGTGACGCTGTCCGTATCGTGGGCGCTGTCCCGGACGGCGCTGCGCGGCGTGCCGACGCATTATACGCTGGAGCTGCCGCCATACCGGCGTCCGCAGGTGCTGAAGACGATTTTGATCGCTTCTCGCGACAAATCCTGGATGGTGTTGAGACGGGCGGTCGCCGTCGCTGCGCCGGCGGGCATCATAACCTGGGTGCTCGGCAACGTCATCGTCGGAGACGCGAGCGTACTCGACCACGCCGCGGCCTTCTTCGATCCGTTCGCCCGATTGCTCGGTCTGGACGGGTTTATTCTGATGGCGTTCATTCTCGGGCTTCCGGCCAACGAAATCGTGCTGCCGATTCTGCTGATGGGCTACCTGTCTTCCGGCGCCATGGTCGATGTGGAGGGCATCTCCGGCATTAAGGACATTTTTCTGAGCCATGGCTGGACCTGGCTTACGGCGCTCAATATGATGCTCTTTTCCCTGCTTCATTACCCGTGCGGCACGACGCTGATCAATATTTACAAGGAAACGCGCAGCTTGAAGTGGACGCTCGTAGCGGCGCTGCTGCCGACCGGCATTGCGGTCGGGGTAACGTTCCTGATTGCGCAATTCGTCCGGGCGATGGGTTGGGTGTAATGATGCAAAAAACCGGCAGAAAGGAAGAAATTCCGAAGCTGCCGGTTTTTTTGGTGCTGGCGGCGCGGTGGGGGGGATGGCGCGCAGGAATAGATCCGTGGAAACGGGTACGCACCCGACTCCGCGAACTTCGGGCACTTGGCGTGCCCCACTGGGCAGCCTGGATGATGGCAAACTCACGTCGAGAACCTTGGGAAATGTCCCGAAACACAAACAATGCCCTTCCGACTTCCTATTGGGAAGGGGAAGGGCTGAAAAGTTTGCTTTCTCGTTACTTTCGTCAACCTTTGGGAACCGCCTAGTGCGGAACCGCATGCTAGGTGGTGTGAGCGGACGAGGGCTAAAGGTGGCTAGCCGCCCCCTCCGACTCGATTTTCCGTGTATGATGGATCTTTGAAAAAGAAAAAAACATACGAACGAATGTTTTTGACAACATGTTGTCAAATTATGGTGATATAATGCAGGTAATGAAACTTTTTGTTGAGGATGATCAAATGGCAGTAGATCAATTCTGAGATGGCTGAAAATCTTAACGGCCTTGCAGGCCAGACCGGGCATCTCCATTGAAGAGTTGGCATCCAAATGCTATGTAAGCACCAGAACCATCTATCGTGACATGGATCGATTGGCTACGATCGTGCCCATTCATGCAGATGGAAATGGAAAAGATTACAAATTTTCAGGGAATTTCTTTCTGTATCCCTTGGCTTTAACGGATGATGAGGCGGTTGGTCTTACTGTCGTATCTTCGATTATTGACGAGGACAAGCTGCCCCAAGGATTTGCTTCCGCATATGACAAAATCATGGCTACCCACAACCCTGGATGAAAAACACGGAAGATGGCGGATTGTTATTCCAGGTCACGGTGAACAACGAGGATGAATTCATCCGCTGGTTGCTTCAGTACGGAGAGGACGCCGAGATTCTCACCCCTGTTACTGCACGGAATGCGATGAAGGAGAAGCTGAGGCGCTGGGGGAGAGTGTATGGCAGGTCGGACGAGGGAAAAAAAGAAAGCAGGTGATTATGTGAATTTAACAATCCAGTTTTACGCAGACAAGCTGCCGACTGCTTATAGGCTAATGATGGTCAGCATTATAAAACAGTGTTTGCGTATCGCGGATGACAGCACTTATAAAAAGTATTACGAATACAATCGCCCTAAACCGTTTGTGTTTTCCGTTTTCTTGCAGGATTACAAATTCGGCGCTTCCGAAATCTTGTTGTCCGGTTTTCGATTAAATTTGTCTTCCTCCGACTATGATTTTATCGTTCCCTTTTTGAATGGCTTGCAGCGTACGACTCAATTTCAATATAAGGGTTATTCAGTGCGGCGCGGCCTAATCCGGTACGGGCGAGAAGTTCGGATTCGGTCATCGAGAATCATCGTTACAACCAATAGTCCGATTCTGGTTGAGGACGAGAATCACACTCCGTTGGAACCAGGCAGTGAAACATATAACGCTCATTTGAACAGGATTGCCGATCGAATATCGGTATCCTTGCGTGGAAGGGCGCTTGACCGAGAACTTCGAATGGAACCGATTTCGGTCAAAAAGGCGGTCATTAAAGAAAAAAATGAAGCATTTACGCAAGCGGCAGACGTGGGTAAAACGTCCGGCGAGTATCTGTTTTTCACCGCTTACAAAGGGAAGTTTCTTCTGGAAGGCCATCCGCAAGATTTGCAGTGGCTCCTGGAGACCGGCATCGGGCTTCGAAGCAGCCAGGGCTTCGGCCATATCCAACTTGAAAGAGAGGTGATGATGCGGAATGAAGCTTAAATTGCATATGGATGATTACGTCACCGCGATCGGCGGAGTCGGTTTGCTTCGTTTGCAGGATTGGGCATGCCGAAATTTTCCGCAATGGCGTGATTTGCGCGATGCGGACAAACCGATTCAGCCAAAACCGGATTATCTTGAAGTCGACTCTTCTGTGGTGGAACACATCCCGGAATGGTACTTCAAATACTTGCTCGAAAAACATTCGGTTTCGGCGCGAGAGCGGGAAAAGCTTAAATCGATTGCGGATTTTCGTTACCAGTCCCAAAAGAATCAGGTTACTCGGTTGAAGGATGCCGTCCATGGTTCTCTGAAAAAGTTGGAAAGTTATTTTCCAGATCATCCTGAAGTTCAATCGTTGCGTCAGTGTCTCGACGAGATCAAGTCGATGGCAGTCGATCAAGCCGCGACCGAACTGGAGCGGTTGCGGGACCGTTATTTGCAAATTCTTTCGACGGATGTGTTCGAAGAAAGATTGACCTTTAATTATGTTCGTTCAGTTATACTTAAAAATTTTTTCGGACAAGCCAGCATGTTGCAAAAGAGCATGAGCGGATTCAATTTGCAGCAGCATATCGATCGTATGACCGTCGACTACATCGAACCGCTGCTACACGATGTCCGGATTCATGAACGGATTCATCGTGGCTTTTCCGATGAACGGCAAAAGGAAGAATTTATTACTCTCTTGCAAAAATCCAAAATCCAACTCCACAATAAATGGGCCAGGGAAATCAAAAAACTGGATGTGCAAGAGATTCCCGCCTACTTGAGCCGACAACTCCGATGCAGTTTCGAGGAGGAATGGTTCGCAACCCAGCAGTTTGAGGAAATGGTCTTTGTTCCGCTCGGCATAAGCGGAGCGATTCCCAATTTCAAATGGAATTTCAAGTATCATCCGACACCGATTTCAAGCTGGATTCGGCTCGTTATGTTTATCGCTCCGGTCGGACTGACCCGATTTACCCGCTTCTACAACGAAGAATTTGAAACCTTCTACAGTTTTATCTTCCGGGATGGCTCTCCGTTATCGATTTATCAGGATAACAATGATTTGGACAATATGGAGCACAATGAATCATTCGACCGGCTCATCCCGAAACTGTTGCAGCGAGAAGAACATAAAGCAAAGGTGGAATTCAGCGCCAACATGCAAATTATCGAATTCTACTCGGATTACGATTCCCGAAAAACCGTCATGAACTACTATCATATTCCGCGCCATATTCTTGCCTATTTCAACAACGAAAATATTAACAGGATGAGTCAATTGTTTGACCGTTCAATTCGGGAGCCGTTTTTGCGTCTTGTGATGGAGAGTATCGACCCGATTCCGTCCATTTGGCATTATTTGCAGAAGGTAATTCGCGGCAAGGGACGTGCGAATGCAGCGTACGCAGCCATTCGCGAGCGGTCAAAAATTCTTTTGATAAAAGGGAAGGGAGTTGTGAACATGCCAGCGGTAGGGGAAATCAAGAAAGCGTCGGGATTGATTTATCACGTATACACGGAGGGCGTCAAAATTCGCACCGGATTGGAACGGCGGGCCAGCCAGCAATCGGAGAGCACGGAATATGTGTCTGGCGGAGGAAAACGAGCGGCGGGAATCGCGCATCGCTTGCTAAATGCGGCGAAGGCCGGCAATAAGCAGCAGTTTCTGGATACCGTCATTCGACTTTATCTGACTGTTGGGGAACCTGTACCCTCGTCATTGCTGAACGTTCTGCATGAAGAAAGGCTCGATTTTGCTTCCTGGTCAGGCGCTTTCATTTCGGGGTTGTTGTCGGACAATCAAGGGGAAGAAGCAGAGCCGGAACAGACGGCAAGCTTTGCTGGAGAATAATCCAATTCAATATTAATTAATATTAGGCGAAAGGAATGGCTATAAACATGGGAAAAACCTTAACATTATCCGTAATCTTTCAAGGCAGTTCCTTGAATTTCGGCGAAGGCACGGCGAATATTTCCGAACTGAAAAAATATCATCGCGGAAACGGCGAAGTGTACACCTTCGCATCGAGACAGAGCATCCGTTATGACATTGTACGTCTGGGCAATGAGTTGTTCGGCTGGAATTTGGATACGGTGGATAAATCAAAAGGCGTGATCCAATTCAAAGAAAATGTGACTATTGCCGAATCGGTGGAAATGGACTTGTTCGGTTATCTGAAAACGGGCAATCCATCGAAGAAACGCGCGGCGGTAGCCCGCTTAAGCCACGCATTGTCACTCGAACCATACAAAGGCGACATGGAGTTTCTCAACAATATGGGACTTGCCGAACGTTTGCCCAAGGAGTCGCCGAACATTGCAAATCTGGAACAGCATCAGAGTTTTTACGCCTATCATTTGAGCGTCGATCTGGACAAAGTGGGCGTCGACGGTGATTTGGTGCTTTCAACGGATGAACGTATTCGGCGGGTGAAACAACTGCTTGATGTGCTTAAAGTATTGAATCGCGACATCAAAGGACGGCGTGAGAATCTGGCTCCTCTTTTCATTGTGGGCGGCGTCTATGACGTATCCAATCCATTCTTCCTGGGACGTTTGCAACTCACAGGAAATTCCAAGGGTTGGTGGCTGCAAATGGAACCTTTGCAGGATGCGCTAAATACCACCTGGAACGAAATATCCGTACGTGATCGTACCCGATTAGGTGTTGTCAGCGGATGGCTTGCCAATGAAGCGATCATTAGGGATCAACTGGGCGATCAATCGGGTAGCGTGGAACAATTTTTCGCTTGGATCGGCAAGGAAGTCGAATCGGCGATCGGGGCGTGAACGCCATGAAGACATTGCGTTTGAAATTGTTCCAAGAGACGGCCTGTTACAAGAAACCGGCCGCTTTCAAAGTAGGGGAGACCTATCCGCTTCCACCGTATGCTACGGTGAAAGGCATGCTGCATCAAGTGTTGCAGGCAGATCGCTATATTCCCATGAAACTGAGCATTCAAGGCAGATACGAGAGCCGTCTTGTCGATTATCAGAAGCATTATTTCTTCAAGAAGAGCAACACGTTGGAGTTTCCGCTGATACTGGACGGATTGGCCTTCGATTATAATACTGCGGATATTACCTCAATGCCGATTTACATGCACATGCTTCTAAATGTTGAATTGGTTATTCACATTCGGGCAGATAAGGAAGTGCTGGACCTTTTGCATCTGGCGTTCACCCGGCAGAATGTAACATACAGCCTCGGTAGATGGGAAGACCTGGTTCGTATCGATGAATGCAAATATGTCGAATGCGCGCGAGACGAAGACAGGGACGATCGGGAAACGATTCTGCCGATTTATATACCGGTCTCCGTGATGAACAGCGCCATTGGCGTACCTTACCGTTTAAACTGGAAATACGAAATTGTGCAAGACATTCGGCAATGGAACAAGATCAAGGTCAGGTATGTCCCGGAAGGGGAATGGCTCGGAGATGCGGAGATCGATTTCGATGAAGACGGCTACCCGGTAGCGATTCCACTAGAAATGGAGGAATGACGGACAAGATGTTGTACGCCAAGTCCAATCCGCAAGAGTCGATTTGGGAGCATACGAGCCGGTTGCTGCAAGGACTAGATACGTTGAGAATCGGCTATGGCGCTCAAATTAACGTTGACGACTCTTTCTGGGAATTATTGCGATTGGCGGTTCATCTTCACGATTTCGGTAAAGCCAACTCGTTGTTTCAGAATAAAATACGCAGACTGTTGGGGGAGCCTGAGCTCCCTTGTCTTTTACCGCCAGAAGATGAAATTCCGCATAATTACGTTTCGATTGCCTTAATTCCTTATTCACAACTGCAGCTTGCCGAAGAAGAATGGAAATTGCTTGTCTATGCGGTCGGATATCATCATGAACGTAATATTGAAGCGGATCGCAAACAAATTCAGCAATACGTCCAACAGACGATACCGCATGAGTTACTCATGGAGTTATTTGCACAGATGCAATGGCCCTACGAACCGGAGAAACCTTCAAATCGACTGCTCGAATGGTTGCGGAAAAGAAAAGAAGCTTCGGACGCTTTAAAATACGATTCTGTCTTGTTTCGCCGATATGTGTTGTTGAAAGGACTCTTGCATCGATTGGATCACGCGGCTTCGGCGCATGTGGAAGTGGAAACGGGAATAGATGAAGATGCTGGACAAAAATCACGCGCATTCGTGGAACGTCGGTATCAACTGCGTCCTGCCCAGCAATTCGCTGTTGCTTCCTCCAACAGACATGCGATTATGGTCGCTTCAACCGGCAGCGGGAAGACCGAAGCGGCGTTGATGTGGGCAGGCTCGGATAAGCTGTTCATGACATTGCCACTGCGTGTCAGCCTGAATGCGATGTATGATCGATTGCGAAATTCCGCCAATGTCGGCCTGCATAGTTTGGGGTTGCTGCATTCGGGCAGTTTTGATTACTTGTTTGACAAAGATGCGCTCGATGCGGAAGAGAGCTATCGCATTTCCCGGCAACTTTCCCACAAAGTGACGTTGACCACCATCGATCAGATTTTAAAATTTCCATTCCTGTATCGCGGATTCGAGAAAGAATTGGCAACGATGGCTTATTCCAAACTGGTGATCGATGAAATTCAAGCCTATGATCCCAATATCGCGGCGATGTTGGTTAAAGCGTTGGAGATGGTGGCGAAGATGGGTGGCAAATTTATGGTGATGACCGCCACGTTACCCCAAATCTATCTTGAAAATCTAAGTA
>NZ_JBCNFP010000164.1:0-4119 GCF_050481165.1 Paenibacillus cisolokensis | reverse complement strand
CTAGGTGCGAAAGTTGAGTTATTTAAATCAAACGTAAAACCCTTCTCCTTCATTCCCGAATAGGCTTTTGACTTATGGGTTATCTTATGTTTCTTCCCAAATGAAAGTGCGCCGTTTTTTCATCTTGAAGGTACGGGGAAACCGGGCATCAGGCAGCATGGCGTCCGAATCTACAATTCAAACTGCTTGAATACAATTTTGCGTATACGCCATTGCTTGCAAGCAGGTCATCATGCGTTCCTTGTTCCGCAATACCATCCTCCGTCAATACGATAATTCGTCCCGCATTGCGGATTGTGGAGAGACGGTGGGCAATGACGATGGTCGTACGTCCTTTTGCCAGCAATTCCAATGATGCCTTGATGACGCTTTCGCTTTCGTTATCCAGCGCGCTTGTCGCCTCATCGAAAATAAGAACGGGCGGATTTTTCAAAAATACGCGGGCAATGCTTAGACGCTGCTTCTGTCCGCCGGACAGTTTGACACCTCGCTGGCCGATCTCGGAGTGATAGCCGTTCGGCAAGCTCATAATAAAATCATGGGCATTGGCATGCTTGGCTGCCGCAATAACTTCTTCGTCGCTTGCCGCTTGATTTCCATAGCGGATATTTTCCATCACCGTCCCTGCAAAAAGGTAGACGTCTTGCAGTACAATACCTATTTTTTGTCGTAATGATTGCAGGTCGATATTACGGACGTCGACCCCGTCGATTAACACCTCCCCGTCAGTCACATCATAAAGGCGGGGGATGAGCGAGCATAATGTCGTTTTTCCCGCACCGGACGGCCCTACCAATGCAACATATTCGCCCGGCTCGATACGAAGCGACAGGTTTTGGATGACTTTGTCCAAATGATCTTCATATCGGAAGGAAACTTGTCTGAATTCAATCTCGCCTCGTATCTCCGGCAGAATGACGGCATCCGGCTTGTTTTCGATGGCCGGCTTCATATTCATGATTTCCATAAAGCGCTGAAAGCCGGTGATTCCTTCCTGAAGCTGTGTACTCATATGATTCAGTCGTTGAATCGGCTCGATCATAAAGTTGATATACAGCAAAAAAGTAATCAAATCCGCCAAGTCCAAATCAGTGTTGACGATATTGACGCTGCCGAAGATGATCACCGTGATCGTAATCAACTGAATAATCGATTCGAAGCTGTTGTAAAAAAGCGCCTCCGCTTTATAGGTGTTCTTTCGGCTCTCGAGAAAACGGATATTTTCCCGGTTAAACTTCTCGATCTCGACGCTCTCGTTAGCAAACGATTTTACGGTGCGGATCCCCGCCAGACTATCCTCTATCTGAGCGTTAACATCCCCGATTCGCTCTTTGTTTCTTCGTAATGCCTTATTCAACATTTTATTGAAATACACAGTCAAGAGACCGAGAACCGGTAAAAAACAGAATACGGCGAGCGTTAACGGTGCGTTAATAAAGAACAAAATACAAAATGCCCCGATAAAGCGGACGAAATATTTCGTGTAATCTTCCGGACCGTGATGGTACAGCTCGGAAAGCAGCAGCAGGTCGTTCGTCAGTCGGGACATGAGCCGACCTGTCTTCTCCTTATAGTAAAAGCTTAAGGAAAGCTTCTGCATGTGGGCGAACAGCTCGCTGCGCATGTCGCTTTCCATGCGGGCGCCTACTTCATGGCCTTTGTAATCCACAAAGTAATTTCCGATATTCTGAATCGCGACTAAAACGAGCATGAGCCCGCCAATCGCGAACACTTCTTGGAGTGCGGTCGATAAATCTCCTTCCAGAACATCTTTCGTAATATACCGAACGAGCAACGGAAACACCAAAGTTACGGCAGATGTCATAATGGAGCAGGCCAATACGGCAAGAAACAAGCGTAAATACGGCTTGTAGTATGAGAAAAATTTACGAACTGGAAAACGCATCGAATTTCCCCTTCTGTGTGTTATTTCAAAACACATATAAAGGGGAGCACCGTTTAGAATTAAAGCAAGTGTCCCTCCTTATATGTTTGCACGGTGGGAATCGTCATGTTTTTCATTTCAATTGCCTCCTCGTTTTTTCATAATTCCATTGTAAACTGTTTCAATATTTATTTTCATGGTCTTATTTGGTTATAGTCAGATTTGTCGGGTGAGGCACTGGCGATCGCATCGAAGAATCGCTCATGTCGCCGACGATGATCTCCCAAAGCCGGTCAATGGCGTTCACGACCTGTTGCGGATGATTTTGCGGGATCATGTGGGCAACTTCCGGCAGCAAGATAAGCTCGGCATGCGGGATATCTTCCTTTAACCGCAAAGACTGCTCTTTGGTTCCGAACGGGTCGTTGTCCCCTGCAACGATGACAACCGGATGGTTTATTTCCTTGTAGCGCTTGCTGATTTGTTCGGCCGCAGGGGAGAAGGCCAATACGTCCTCGCGATTTGCTTTAAACTGCCCCGGTCGAAGCCACAGCGCATGAGTCGCTTCCCGATAGCCGGCTGGTATCGATTCCGGGTGCAAAGGTGGCTTGCAATGTGCGGTCTGCCAGAAATGTTCCGAGCGGACTGCGCAATAACGTATGAAGAACCAGATCTCCGATTACAGGAGTCGTTACCAGTTTGGAGATCGGATCTCCGTTCTCCGCAGGATACCCTTCCTTGTACATCGCCGCGCCCAACGTGACAATCCCTTCAAGATCCTGCGGATATAGCAGCGCATACGACAACACCAATGTTCCGCTCCAGGAGTGGCCCACCAGGATCGGTTTTTCGATGCCCAGCTCCTTTAAAGCGGCATGTATGAGCCGTGCCTGTACGAACGGGGTCACGTTCTCGGAATCCGGCCTTTCGCTATGTCCGTATCCGGGACGGTCAAAGGCGATCGCCCGATAGCCTTTGCCGGCTGCTATCTCGATGACGCGTTCAAAATCATTGCCGGTCAGGACGCCTCCGTGGATCAAAACAACCGGTTTGCCCGAACCTTTGCTGATATAATGTAATCGGACACCTTCTACGGTTACGAACCGGCCGTTCGGAGGAAATTTCAATTCCGCCTGTTTGAATTTATACCGGTTGTACAGAATGAATCCTCCCAAAGCGATTGCCAATAATAAAAGGGCCCAAATCCACATCGCATTCCTCTCCTCTTCGCTGCATTTTTGCAATAATAACATACTTGCAAGTATGTTGTGCCGTTTGCAAAACCCGTAAGGCTACGGGTTGCTTAATTGCGATTCGATTCCGGACGAATCCCTTGCCATAATACGCTGGAGATCTCTGCTGCAAGAGATTGGAACGAAACTTGATCGGGGGCTGTCAGCCACATTAATACTGCCCCGTTGATAAGAGCGTGAACGGCGACGGCCAAGTTGTGCGGTTCCGCATCTTTCGTGATGAGTCGCCGGTCTTGCAGCTCTTTTAATAGGACGGAGGTACCTTGAATCAGTTTCGTAAAAGCTTCGTTTAATTTTTTGCGGATTTGGGGCTCGCGGCTGTTTGCGATAAATTCGAAGAAAAGCAAGGGGCGCTCGCCTCCGCCTTCTTTGCACGCTTCAAATTCCGACTGGAGCAACCTTCTCAAAGATTCTGTCGGGTTATCCGAAGCGAACACCTTATGAACCTGACCGGGAAGTCTGTTCAGCAGACGGTCGAGACTTCGTTCGCATAAAGCCAGGAACAGGTCGCTTTTGCTCGAAAAGTGCCAGTATACCGCTCCCTTGGTCATGCCGGTATCGGCTGCCACCAGATCAAGCGTGGCGCCATTGTAACCATGCTTCGCAAACAGACGGGCGGCCGCGTCCAGTATTTTGGTCCGCGTGTCGGCCAGAGAAGGATCCCGGTATTTTTGCAGGATAAACGTTCTCATCGCTTCCTTACTGCCGAAAAACCTTTGAACGGTCGTCCAATGCACGCCAGCTTCCTTCGCGACGTCGGCGAATGTGATTTTATCATGCGGAAGACGAGCGGCCAGTTCTTTTACCGCTTTTTGAATTTGTTCGGAAGATCTCATGTGATCACCTCCGCGAATGAATAATGTTATTCAGATTCTTGAAAGTATTCGTTTATAGTAATTCATATAAATGATGATGTCAAGTGTGACATAAATCACAGTCTAATCCAAGCGATTATGGTATATTTAACCTGAATTTCGAAAG
>NZ_JBCNFP010000163.1:0-19644 GCF_050481165.1 Paenibacillus cisolokensis | reverse complement strand
AACTTATAAATTCTTATATGTTAAATAAAAACGCAAGGCTGGCCGCCTTGCGTCTGGTTACAACTTCTATCGAGCATTTCAACGGACAAAGGAAGCGAAAATTAGAGCGTCTTGCTCCAATCATTCACCATATGTCCTTCCAGGAACTTCTCGCAATCCATCGCAGCCATGCAGCCGCTGCCCGCTGCCGTAATCGCCTGGCGGTATTTCTTGTCCTGTACGTCGCCGCAAGCGAATACGCCCGGCACATTCGTCTCGGTCGTGCCCGGCTTCACGATGATGTATCCGAGCTCGTCCGTTTCCACCTGGCCGTTCAGGAACTTCGTGTTCGGCGTATGTCCGATGGCCACGAATATACCGTTCGCTTCGATAATTTCTTCCTCGCCGGTCGAGTTGTTCCGAACTTTCAAACCGGTGACGCCTGTGTCTCCGGCGATCACTTCGAGAGGCGTCCGGTTCAGCTTCCAGCTGATTTTCTCGTTCTGCCGCGCGCGGTCCTGCATAATTTTGGAGGCTCGCAGTTCATCGCGGCGGTGCACCACCTCGACGTTCGTCGCGAAGCGGGTAAGGAAGTTCGCTTCCTCCATCGCGGAGTCGCCGCCACCGACGACGATAATTTTTTTGCCCCGGAAGAAGAAGCCGTCGCATGTGGCGCAAGTGCTGACCCCGCGTCCGACATTATCTTTCTCACCCGGAATGCCCAAATATTTGGCCGATGCGCCGGTGGAAATAATAAGCGATTCGGCGACAAGTTCGCCATGACCTTCTACCTGGAGCTTGAACGGACGCTCGGACAGATCGACGCTGTTCACCCAGCCGGTCTTGAACTCGGCGCCGAATCGTTCCGCCTGCTTGCGCATATTGGCCATCAGTTCCGGCCCCATGATGCCTTCCGGAAACCCGGGGAAGTTCTCCACTTCCGTCGTCGTCGTCAATTGACCGCCCGGTTCCGGACCTTCGATGACAAGCGGCTTCATATTCGCGCGCGCCAGATAGATGGCCGCGGTCAAACCGGACGGACCGGTCCCGATAATGATCGATTTGTACATAGGTATCCCTCCTAGTCTATTTGATTGCAAAACGCTGTTTGGCGGCGTCTTCTGCGGCAATGTCATCGTTCGCGCTGCTATTCGTTGTACCGTTTCCGGCCGCTATTCGCTGTCCCGTTCCGCAAATACGGAATGGATTGTTTTCATTTTTTCCTTAATGCCGCATATTTCATCAATTCGCTTCACATATTTGCTCACGGTCGCGATGGACGTTCCGTAGCGTTGCGATACTTCATGATACGAAATTTCGCGGCGATGCATCTTCGCCGTCAAATATTCCAACGCCGCCGCCCACCCTTCCGCTTTGCCGAGCTTCGGCACGTCAGGGTAGACGCGGGAGAGAAAATCCACCCAAAGCGTCAGCAGGTCATGCTGCTGCACCAGATCGTAGCGTTTGCCCATCCGCGACAGAGCCGCTTCCAGCACGGCCTGCCACCTGTCGTCCCAGACCGGCAGCCTGGACGGCATCCGGTTCGGCTCGATCACCGTGCGCTCCCCGCCCAGCACCGCTTCCAGCGGCCCGTGCACGCCGATCGTTCGCAGAACGAACAGCGCGATCCGCTTCAGGTAATCCTCTTCGTCCGGCTCCAGCAGAAACGTCTGCAACGCTTCTTTCACCTCGCCGTCAGCGATCATTCCCAGCGCCTGGATGACCTGCAGCTTCGTCTGACGATCGCCATGGCGCAGCGCCCAGAAGAAGGAGGAACGGACGAGCGGGTCCCGCTTCACATGCTCGGGGAAGCCTTCCGGCGTATTCTCCCACATTCGGAACTGCTCTTCGAAAGGCAGGTGGTAATGGTAGCTGACGGGAACGGAATGTCCATCCTTATGTCCTTCCTCGCGCATGCGCTCCAACTGCTCGAGATAATACCGGGGAATGTCCGATTCAGGGTCCAGCTTGGCGGCCTGGCGCCAAAGCCGTTCGCTGTCCGCGTAGCGACCGATGTTGCAGGCCGCTACCGCCGCGTAATGACACAGGCACGGATCGCTGTGCAGCGCCGGGTCCTTAAGCAGACGAAGAAAGTGGCGGTACGCCGTCTCGTGATAGCCAAGTATGCCCATCGTAGTGGCCAGCTTGAATACATGCTCCTGGTGAAACGGGACCGTCTTGCTCAGCAGCGCGACGATCGGCGCGAGCCGCTCCTCGTCGCCTTCATGCTGAAGGAAGATGGCCAGATTGCATAGCCCGTGCAAATTGCCGGGATCGGTCTCCAGCACCTGGCGAACCGTATCCATCGCTTGCTCGAACATTCCCAGATAATAGTAAGCAAGCGCCAAATTGTTACGGGCGGCCAGAAAATCGGGATACTGCTCCACGATCGCTTCGAGCTGCTTCATCGCCTGCGCGAATTTCCCTTCTTCAAGAAGCATTCGCGCCTGATCGTGCTCATACAAGCCTTCCCGCGATTTGATTTTTTTCAGCTTGGTCGGCCTCTCCAGCTCATAATGGAGCAGCTCCATCATTTCCTCGGCCTCTTCCAGAAACTGCCCTTCTTCGTCCTTCTCCAGATAGCGGACCAGGGCGTCCTCCGCCTCTTCGTACCGCTCCATATTAGCGTAATTGTTCGCCATGTAAAAATGGCATTCCGTCATGGACGGGTCAAGGTCGTCGACAATATAGCGGAGAATCCGGTTCGACTCCTCGAAATTGCCCATCTCCGACAAAATGCCGGCCATATTGCAATGGTTGACCGGATTGTCCGGTTCGTATTCCACGGCGCGGCGGAAATACTTCAGTGCCTTGTCATAATGATAACGATCCAGCGAACGAACGGCCCGTTCGAAAAAGAACGTGGCGTCCCAATGAATCGGTATGACGTTGGTCGGCTGATCGGCAACCGCTCGTTTCTTTCCTTTCATTCGCAAGGCACCTCCCGGTACGTTCGATGCTCCGATTATACCACAGCGCGGCCCTTCCATACACACCCGGAAAATAAGGCAACGTCCGCCGGCCAGCCGCATCCGCCATTCGGACCGTTATCGCAGCTGTACCGGCGGACGAATCCGCTACACCCCGGCGTTCTTGAAGAGCGTGCTGATCGAGCCGCCTTGACAAATAATTTTGGTCGCCTCGGCAAGCATAGGGGCGACCGACAATACTTGAAACCGCTCAGGCCGATTCGGGGGCAGCGTAATCGAGTCGGTTACAACCACTTCCCGGATATTCGGATGATCCAGCCGCTGCAGCGCATTCGCGGAAAACAGCGGGTGCGTCGCGCAGACGTACACATCCTCCGCGCCGCGTTCCTTCAACCCTTCGACGACGTTGATGATGGTCGAGCCGGTATCGATCAGATCCTCGATAATGATCGGCGTCTGCCCGGCTACGTCGCCGATGACGTGCGTAATAACCGACTCGTTATGCGAAGGACGTTTCTTGATCATGATAGCGAAAGGCGAATCGAGATAGTTGGCGAGCTTCTCGGCCGTAGAAGCCCGACCGGCATCCGGCGATACGACGACCGGATTTTTAATGTTTTTCTCTTTCAGGTAATCGCTGATAAGATCAAGTGCGGTCAGGTGATCCACCGGAATGTTGAAGAAGCCCTGAATGGCCGGCGCATGAAGATCGATCGTGATGACCCGGGTCGCTCCGACCGTCGTGAGCACATCCGCCAGCATTTTGGCCGAAATCGGTTCGCGCGGAGCGGCCTTCCGCTCCTGCCGCGCATAGCCATAATAAGGCATGATGATGTTAATGGTACGGGCGGATGCGCGTTTGGCCGCATCGATCATGACGAGCAGCTCGACGAAGTGCTCGTTGATCGGATGCGAGAACGACTGGACGAGAAATACGTCGCAATTCCGGATCGTTTCTTCGTAATGGACGTAAATTTCGCCACTTTTGAAGCGGGAAAGCTTGATTTTGCCTAGGCTGATGCCTAATTCCCGGCCGATCCTCTCCGCCAGTTCCGGGTTGGACGATCCTGAAAAAATTCGCAACTTGTCGCTAAACATGATACCCTCCTGAGCGTGATAAACCTATTGATTGAATTGCTGCAACGAGCTTGTTCGACATTTTTCATTATACATCGAATTTACGATAATTCAAAAATCGATCATGATGCGTGTACGGTCTTTAAACGTGGCCAATTGCGTAAATCCGACCTCTTTCAGCAGTTCACGCGCCTCGCTCAAATATTGCCCCAGTCTTTCCGGCTGGTGGGCGTCCGAGCCGAGCGTAACCGGAATGCCGAGCTCAAGCGCGTATTCGAGCATCCGGCGGCTTGGGAACATTTCGGCGGCCGGCATTCGGAGTCCGGAAGCGTTCAGCTCGATCGCAAGCCCGTGCCGATGCACCGCCTCCAGTGCGGCCCGTTCCAGATGCTGCACATCCCCTTCCGGCTGGAAGCCGAACCGTTTGATCACATCGATATGGCCGATATAGTCGTACAGACCCGTAGCCGCCGCTTTGGCGACGGCATCGTAATAACGTTCGTAAACCGCCATCCGGTCCTTGCCTTCCCATTCGTGCGTCTGGCGAAAGTCGGTGACGTCCCATCGATCCAGAAAATGGACGGAGCCGATGACATAATCCCACCGGTAAGGCTCCAGCAGACGGGCGATCTCTTCTTCCCAGCCTTCGATATAGTCCGCTTCGATCCCGACGCGCACGTCGATGCGTCCCGCATATTTCGCCTTCAGCTCGAAGCATTCCTCGACGTAGCGAGGCAATTCCTCAAGCGGCATCGCCATCTCCGGATAATAGTCGGCGGGGTCGACGTGCACGAGCGGAATATGATCGGAGAGGCCGATTTGCGCCAATCCGATCTCGATCCCCCGTTTCACATAGTCCTCCAGCGACCCCGTCGCATGCCCGCAGCGGGCATGGTGAGTATGGTAATCGATTTTCATATGCGAAAGCCGGCCTTTCCGCTCCGGTTTCCGGAGCTGATTTTATCGGTTCATTTTGTTTGTCGTCGGCTTGCCGTAGCGCGTCTTGAGCTCGCCCAGCACGTCGTCCAGCGGCAGCCCGCGTTCGCGCAGCAGCACCATCAGGTGAAAGATAAGATCGCTCACTTCGCTGCGCAGCTCGTCATTGTCGCCATTTTTCGCGGCGATGACGACCTCTGTCGCTTCCTCGCCGAATTTCTTCAATATTTTGTCGAGCCCTTTGTCGAACAGATAAGTCGTATACGCTCCCTCCGGCCGCTCCTGGTGACGGCTCGCAATGATCGTCTCCAGCTTTCCGAGCGCCGCGAAACGGTCCCCATCCGCCTCAGCAGCCTGCTCTTTGCCTTCGGACAGCGGCACTTCGTTAAAGAAGCAGCTGTACTTGCCCGTATGGCAAGCCGGGCCCCGCTGTTCGACGCGCACGAGCAGCGTATCGCCGTCGCAATCGTAATGCATCGACCTGATCCGCTGCGTATGCCCGCTCGTCGCGCCTTTGTGCCACAGCTCCTTGCGGGAGCGGCTCCAAAACCACGTCTCGCCGGTTTCCAGCGATTTCGCGAGCGATTCCCGGTTCATGTAAGCCATCATCAGCACGTCTTTACTGACGGCGTCCTGCACGATAACCGGGACGAGTCCGGCCTCGTTCCAGGCGATCTTCTCCGCCAGTTCCGCGGCATCCGGCTGTCCGTCCCGGCCGGCGCCCGGCTGCTGACGGCGGGCATCCGCCGCTTCCATCCGCCCGTCCGGCAATAGCCGTTCGTTCATCGCACCTCTACTCCTTCCCGCCTGAGCGCTTCTTTTACGTCGCCGATCGTCAATTCCTTATAATGAAAAATCGAAGCCGCCAGCCCCGCGTCCGCGCGGCCCTCCTCGAACACATCGACAAAATGCCGCGCCGATCCCGCGCCGCCCGATGCGATGACCGGTATGCTCGTCGCATCCACGACGGCGCGCGTCAGCTTAATGTCGAAGCCGTCCTTCGTGCCGTCGGCATCCATGCTCGTCAGCAGTATTTCCCCGGCGCCGAGACGTTCCGCTTCGCGAGCCCACTCCAGCGCCCGGATGCCGGACCGCGTCCGCCCGCCATGCGTGTATACTTCCCATTCGCCCCATTCGGGATTGAACTTCGCGTCGATCGCCACGACGATGCATTGGGAGCCGAACTTGCGGGCGCCTTCGGATATGAGCGACGGATTGCGGACCGCCGCCGTATTGATGCCGATTTTATCCGCTCCGGCGCGCAGCAGCCGCTTCATATCGTCGACATGGGCGATGCCGCCGCCGACCGTAAACGGAATCGTAATTTCGCCGGCCGTCTGCTTGACGACCTCGACCATTGTCGCCCGTCCTTCGTGCGAGGCGGAAATATCGAGAAAGACAAGCTCATCCGCCCCTTCCCGATCATAGATCGCCGCAAGCTCGACCGGATCGCCCGCATCGCGCAGATTGACGAAATTGACGCCTTTCACGACGCGCCCGTCCTTCACATCGAGGCACGGGATAATGCGTTTGGCCAACATCGCTGCTCTCTCCTTCCCGTAAGACGCGGATTAACCGATCGCCCGGATCGCTTCCGTCAGATTGATGCTTTCCGTATACAGCGCCTTGCCGACAATCGCGCCGGCTACCCCGTCCGCACGATGGTCGGCAAGCCGCCGCAAATCGTCCAGACGGCTGACGCCCCCCGAAGCGATGACGGACTTGCCGGATACGCGCGCGAGCGAGACGATCGCCTCCACGTTCGGCCCCTCCATCATGCCGTCGCGGGAAATATCCGTGAAGATAAATGTCGAGGCCCCTTGGGCGGCCAGTTCCACCGCCAGTTCCTCGGCTTTCACCTCCGACGTCTCCAGCCAGCCGCGCGTCGCCACGAAGCCGTTGCGCGCGTCCAGCCCGATCGCCACCTTGTCGCCGTACCGATCAAGCGCCCGCCGCACAAAGTCGCGATCCTCGATCGCCGCCGTCCCGAGAATGACCCGCGCCACACCGAGATCGATCAGCCGCTCGACATGCGTCAGATTGCGCAAGCCGCCGCCGACCTGCACCGGCACATTGACCGCGCGCGCAATATCCCCGATCAGGGTATCGTTGACCGGCGCGCCAGCCTTCGCCCCGTCCAGATCGACCAGGTGAATCCAGGACGCTCCCTGCTCTTCCCATAATTTCGCCACGTCCACCGGATCGTCGTTATATACCGTCTCCCGGTTGTAATCCCCCTGTACAAGCCGGACACACTTGCCTCCCCGTATATCGATAGCGGGATAAATCGTAAAAGCTGCCATGATCCGAATCCAACCTTTCGTACTAGACTAGCCCTTCGGCGACTTGGCGGCTCCCCGTCAACGCCAGAAAATTGCCGAGCAAGCCCATGCCGAGCGCCCCGCTCTTCTCTGGGTGAAACTGCATGCCGTATACGTTGCCGCGCCCGACAATGGCCGTTACGGGCTGATAGTAATCCGTCACGGCGAGCAAGTCGCCGGGCTCCTCCGGCTTGACGTGGTAGGAGTGGACAAAATAGACATAACCTTCGTCCAGCCCTTCGAACAAGGGGCTCGGCTTGCGGAACGCAAGCCGGTTCCACCCCATGTGCGGCACCTTGTAATTGCCTCTGAACCGGACGACGGACCCGGGCAGCAGCCCGAGTCCCCGGCTCGGTCCATGCTCCTCGCTCTCGGTGAACAGCAGCTGCATGCCGAGGCAGATGCCCAGCAGCGGCTTGCCGGATTGGGCGAAACGCGTCACGACTTCGTCCAAACCGGTCTCGCGAAGATTGTCCATCGCATCGGAGAACGCGCCCACGCCCGGCAAGATCGCCCCGTCGGCCGACATAATTTCCTTCGGATCGGAAGAAACGGCCGTCTCGTAACCGAGCCGCTCCACCGCCTTGCCGACGCTGTGCAGATTGCCCATGCCATAATCGAGGATCGCGATCACCTACAATACCCCCTTCGTCGAAGGAACGCCCTGCACCCGCGGATCGATGCCGGTCGCTTCGTCGAGCGCCCGGCCAAGCGCCTTGAACACCGCTTCGATCATATGATGCGTGTTGCGGCCGTAGTGCACGATGACATGCAGTGTCATGCGCGCTTCCAAAGCCAGTTTCCACAAAAATTCGTGCACCAGCTCCGTCTGGAAGCTGCCAACCTGCGCGGACGGATATTCCGCCCGATATTCGAAATGCGGCCGGTTGCTCAAATCGATGACGACCTGCGCCAGCGCCTCGTCCATCGGCACGAACACGCTGGCATACCGCTTGATGCCCCGCTTGTCGCCGAGCGCCTCGCGGATCGTCTGTCCCAGGCAAATGCCGATATCCTCCACCGTATGGTGGTCATCGATATCGACATCGCCGCGCGCCTCGACCGTCAGGTCGAACTGGCCGTGCTTCGCGAACAGATCGAGCATATGATTCAGAAACGGCACGTCGGTTTCGATCGACGCCGTTCCCGTTCCGTCGATGGCAAAGGACAGCTTGATATCCGTTTCGTTCGTGGTGCGGGCCACTTCGGCCGCGCGTTTGACGTTGTCCGCCATATTCGATCCTTCCTTCTCCGTGTAAAGTTGCGTGCTTGTGCCGGCGGCCGCGTATTTCGGCCGCGATGCTTCCGAAAGCGAGAAAACGAAACGAGGAGCCGGCTTCAGCCGCCTGCGGTCCTACCGGCCGGCTCCGCCGCTTCCGCCCGCGCCTTCCCGCTCCAGCCGGACTGCGATCGCCCGGGCGTGGCCTTCCAGTCCTTCGCGGCGCGCCAGCGTCATAATCTTCTCGCCGTTCGCAAGCAGCGCCTCCTTGCTGTAGTAAATCAGGCTAGACTTCTTCAGGAAATCATCCACCGTCACCGGCGACGAGAAGCGGGCCGTTCCGTTCGTCGGCAAAATATGGTTCGGACCGGCGAAATAGTCGCCGACCGGCTCCGAGCTGTGCGGCCCGAGGAAGATGGCGCCCGCATTCTCGATCCTGGCGAGCAGCGACAACGGATCGGCCGTCAGCACCTCGAGATGCTCCGGCGCCATCCGGTTCACGACGTCGATGCCTTCCGCCAGCGAGTCGACGAGCAGCGCCGCGCCGTAGCTGTCGATCGAACGGCGCGCAATCGGCTCGCGCGGCAGCGCCTGCAGCTGCCGCTCGACCTCATCCGCTACGGCGCGCGCCAGCGTCTCCGACGGCGTCACCAGCACCGCCGAGGCCATCTCGTCGTGCTCCGCCTGCGACAGCAGATCGGCCGCCACATAGACCGGGTCGGCCGTCTCGTCCGCCAGCACGACGATCTCGCTCGGTCCGGCGATGCTGTCGATGTCGACGACGCCGAAAACGGCGCGCTTCGCCAGCGCGACATAGATATTGCCGGGGCCGCAAATTTTATCCACCGGCGCGATCGTCGCGGTGCCGTACGCCAGCGCGGCCACCGCCTGCGCTCCCCCGACCCGGTACATCTCCCGCACGCCCGCCTCCGCGGCGGCGACCAGAATGTACGGGTCGATCCCTTCCGTGCCGCCGGTAGCAGGCGGCGTCACCATGACGATCTCCGGCACGCCGGCCACCTGTGCCGGGATGACGTTCATCAGCACGGACGACGGATACGCCGCTTTGCCCCCGGGCACATAGACGCCCACCCGCCTCAGCGGGCGGACGATCTGCCCGAGCAGCGACCCGTCCGGCTGCAAGTCCATCCACGAGGTGCGCTTCTGCTTCTCGTGGAACGAGCGGATATTCGCGGCCGCTTCCCGGATGGCCGCGACGAATTCCGGCTCGACGCGGTCATATGCCGCTTCGATTTCGGCGTCTCCGACGCGCAGGGACGCCGCGTCGAGGGATACTTTGTCATGCAGCTCCGTATAGCGGAGCAGCGCCGCGTCCCCCTCGTTGCGAACCGCCTCGACGATTTCGCGTACCGCCTCGTTCTGTTCCGGAGAGCCGTACTCCACCTCGCGGGTAATGCCGAACTGCTCCGCACGCATGATTTTCATGGCCATTCCCCTTCCTTCCGATCCGTCTAAGCTTCGCCAATCCGGCCTCGGCGCTCCTTAGCCTGGCCGCGATCGGTCTTACGCCCTGGCCGCGATTGTCGCCTGCAGCCTGTCGCACAAGCTCTGTATGGCGCCGTTCTTCATGCGGTAGCTGACCCGATTGGCGATCAGCCGGCTCGTAATGCCGAATATGGTCTGCATCTCCACGAGTCCGTTCTCCCGCAGCGTTTGCCCCGTCTCCACCATATCGACGATCCGGTCGGCAAGCCCGATCATCGGCGCCAGCTCGATCGAACCGTTCAATTTGATCACTTCCACCTGCTGGCCTTGTTCGCGGAAAAACTGTGACGCGACATTCGGATATTTGGTCGCCACCCGCGGATGCATGACCGGCTTCCAGTCCGGCAAGCCGATAACCGACATCCGGCATTTCGCGATGCCGAGATCGAGCAGCTCGTACACGTCCTTGTTTTCCTCCATCAGCACGTCCTTGCCTACGATGCCGATATCGGCCGCGCCGTATTCCACATAGGTAGGGACGTCGACCGGCTTCGCCATAATGAACGACATGCCCGCTTCGGGCGCCTCGATAATCAGCTTTCTCGTATCGTCGAAATCTTCCGGTATCGGCAACCCCGCTTCGCGAAACAGCTTCGACGCCTGCTTGTAGATCCGGCCCTTCGGCATCGCCACCTTCAGCAGCTCCCGTCCGCTCATGTGGCGTCGCCTCCTTTCGTATGCTCCTGCAATGTTCCCGTGTAAGAGAGGAATTCCGCATATCTTTTCCCTTTATACACGACCGGCTTGGCCGCCGCCAGCAGACTGCTGTGCGTCAGTCCGTCGTCGATCCGTTCCGTCACGACGGTATTTCCGCTGTCGCGCAGCCGCCCCGCTTCGATCAGCGCCTCCCGGCGTCCCGCCTCGTCGTAGCCGATCAGCACCGCGCTGTCGTCGCCGTCCGGCTCCAGCCCGACGAGCTCGAGCAGCCGGGTCGTCTTCAACGCGAAACCCGTCGCCGGCGCGGGACGGCCGAACTGGCCGAGCAAATTGTCGTAGCGCCCGCCGCTGACAACGGGAAACCCGAGATCGGCCGCATATCCTTCGAACGTCATGCCGGTATAATAGGAGAAATCGCCGATCATCGTCAAGTCGATCAGCACATGATCGCATACCCCGTACGCCTTCAGCACATCCCACATTTCGCACAGATGGCGGATCGACGCTTGCGCCGTCTCGTTGCGGCTGAGCTGCATCGCCTGATCGCATATTTCCTGGCCGCCGCGCAGCCGGAGAATCCCTTCCAGTTCTTCGCTCACGCCTCCGGACAGCCCGAGAGCGGCCAGCCGTTCCCGATAACCGACATAATCGCGGCCGAGCAGACACGCTTTCAGCTCTTCCTGCGCTTCCGCTTGACCCTGCAACGTTTCTTCGAACAGCCCGTTAAGGAAGCCGACGTGTCCGACCGCGATTTTAAACCGCTCAATACCGGCCGCCTTTAAGGATGCGATAGCCAGCGCCACCACCTCGGCATCGGCGTCGGCCGATGCATCGCCGATCAGCTCCACGCCGGTCTGGAAAAACTCCGCCTCGCGGCCCGCCTCTTCCTCGATGGACCGGAACACGTTGGCATGATAGGAAAGCCGAAGCGGAAGCGGCGCATCCCGCAACAGCGAGGCCGCGACCCGCGCGATCGGCGACGTCATATCGGAACGCAGCACAAGCGTTGTCCCGCGATTGTTCAACAATTTGAACAGCTTCTGATCGGATGTGGAGCTGGCGACGCCGACCGTATCGTAATATTCCATCGACGGCGTTACGATCTGCTCATAGCCCCACCTGCCCATACAGTCCAGCGTCTGCCGCTCGATCTGGCGCAGCTTCTTCGCCGCAGCCGGCAAATAATCTTTCAAGCCAACCGGCTTTTCGAACATTTTCGGTTTGGACATGCCCGTTCACCCACGTTGCTTTAATATATTAAAGTGCTACCATGTTACCATACTGCCAAAATAAAGGATTAGTCGTAATTCTAACATGCGGACCCGTGCCCGTCAAGCGGATCGGTGCAGACATATCGCCTTTGCCGAACATTTCCGCTTCTATCTTAATCTGCCCATCCGCCAACCAAAAAAAGCGGTCAGGGACCGTTTGCCTTGTCCGGCACCGGCCCGCAACCGCTTCGGGACGCTTCTATTCAATCGACTACTCCGCCCGGCGCAGCTCCCGGAGCGGATTGCCGCCGACGAAAGCGCCCGGCGCCACATCTTTGTGAACGACGGAGCCGGCAGCGACAACGGCGCCGTCGCCGATCGTAACACCCGGCAATATCGTCGTATTGGCGCCGATCAGAACGGACGATCCGATCTTCACGTCACCCAGTCTGTACTCTTTGATCAGATACTCGTGAGCCAGAATCGTCGTATTGTAGCCGATAATCGAGTTGTCGCCGACTTCGATCCGCTCCGGGAAAAAGACGTCGACCATAACCATCAACGCAAATGAGGTGTGCCGTCCGACCTTCATGCCGAGCACGCGGCGATAGATCCAGTTTTTGACCGGAAGCGACGGGCAGTAGCGCGCCAACTGGATAAATATAAAATTGCGCACCGCTTTGAGCGGGCTGACGGTTTTGTACATCTGCCACAGGGCGTTAGGCCCCTTCACCGGATACCGCTCCAGCTTTCTCACACGTCCCGCTCCAATCCGACCAGGGTATAAAGATCGCGCATATCGTGAAGAATATGCTGCGCGCCGCTGTCTCTCAGCACTTGTTCCCCTTTGAGCGACCACGCCACCCCGACCGCAACGCAGCCCGCCGCCCGCGCCGCCTGCATATCGACCGAGCTGTCGCCCACCATCAGCGTCCCGGCCGGATCCGCTCCCAGCTTCTCCATCGCCAGCAGCACCGGTTCCGGATGCGGCTTCGGATGCGAAACGTCGTCTATCGTGACAATCGCGTCCATATAATCGATGAGCCCGAAAGATTTCAATCCGCGCTCGGTCGTCTGTCGCATTTTCGTCGTGACGACCCCCATCCGGATGCCCGACCGATGCAGCCGGCCGAGAACCTCGGGCACATGGGGAAACGGCTTGACCAGTTCGTCATGCAGCCGCCAATTGATTTCGCGATAGGCCGCTACAAGATGGGATACGTCGTCGAGACCGGTGAACTGCTTCATCTGGTCGACGAGAGGTTGTCCCATGCTCGGAATAATATGCTCCCGATCGAAGCCGTCCGGCACGACGCCCTGAAGCGCATGCAGAAATGAGCGGATAATCAGTTCGTTCGTATCGAGAATCGTCCCGTCCAGGTCGAACAGGACATGGTTAATCGTTCGTTTCATCTTCATGGCCTTTCGTTTTTTCTCTGTCGTTCGGCGCAGCTTCGGTCCGCTCCACCCCGTGCTCTTCTCCGCCGTTCTCGGCCTTGGTCTCCTCCGGCCCGGCGTCAGCCGGCAGTCCCGTCTTCCGGTTGATAATCGGATCCAGGTACCGCTCCGATGCGGCGCCTGTGGCGCGCCGGACGATGATGATCGCGACAGCCGCCAGCACAAGCAGAATGGCGACAAGCTGGGAAATGCGGATATTGCCGTAAGCCGGGTCCAGATATCCCGGTTCGAATGTTACGGTCATCGGCGACCACAACCCGTTCACGAAAGACGCCAGCCATTCCGGTCCATGAAACGCGAGGGAGTCCGTGCGCAGCCCTTCGATATAAAATCTTCCGACCGAATACCAGATAAAATAGCTCATCAGCAGTTCTCCGGCCCGCAAAAACTTCTGGCGGCGCAAGATGAGCAACAGAATCAACCCGAGCAAGTTCCACAGCGATTCGTACAAAAACGTCGGATGGTGGAACGTACCCTGAACGTTCATTTGGTCGACGATCCACCCCGGCAGATGCAGCGTATTCCGCAGGAAGTCTTCGCTGACCGGTCCGCCATAAGCTTCCTGATTGACAAAGTTGCCCCAGCGCCCGATGATTTGCCCCGTGATCAGCGAAGGCGCACAAATGTCGGCGATGCGCCAGAAGCTGTATCCTTTGGCGCGGATATACAAGATGCCGGCTATAAATGCACCGATCAACGCCCCGTATATCGCAATGCCGCCTTCCCATATTTTAAAGACCGATGCCAGATCGTGCTTATATTCGTCCCACTTGAACGCCACATAGTAGATACGGGCTCCGATAATGGCGGACGGAACGCCGATCAGCAACAAATCCATAAAGAAATCGGATGACAGCCCGTATCGCTTGCCTTCCCGAACGGCCAGCAACAGTCCGGCCAGCGCGCCGAGGCCGAGAATGATGCCGTACCAACGCACCTCAAAGGTACCGATCGCAATCGCGACGGGATTAATGAGAAGCATGTTCATACTTCGAATTCTCCTTTATTCGTAATCGTCCATGTCGTCCGCAATCGTCTCGGTCAGCTTGTTCGTAAACTGCAAAGCGGCATTGTATCCCATTCGCTTCAGACGATAGTTCATGGCCGCCACCTCAATAATAACGGCAAGGTTCCGGCCGGGACGCACCGGGACGGTCACAAGCGGGATGTCGGTATCGAGTATGCGCGTTTTCTCTTCGTCCAGTCCGAGCCGGTCGTACTGCTTATCCGGCTGCCAATTTTCCAGCTTGATGACGACGCTGATCCGTTTCTGCGTACGAACAGCTCCGGCGCCAAACAGCGTCATGACGTTAATAATGCCGAGCCCCCGAATTTCGAGCAGATAGCGGATCAACTCCGGCGCGCTGCCGTGCAGCTGGCCGTCCGACGTCTGGCGGATTTCGACGGCGTCGTCGGCGACGAGGCGATGGCCCCGCTTCACAAGTTCCAGCGCCGTTTCGCTCTTCCCGATGCCGCTGCTGCCGGTAATCAGCATGCCGATGCCGTACACATCGACAAGCACGCCGTGAATGGTCGTCGTCGGCGCCAGTCTCTGCTCCAGAAAATTGGTGATCCGGCTGGACAGAATCGTCGTCGCCACCTGGCTCCTCAGTATCGGGATATTCGTCAGCGCCGATTGTTCGAGCAGCTCCAGCGGCGGTTCCTGTCCTCTCGTCACGATGATGCAAGGCGTGTCCGCGCCGCACAGCCGTTCCATCCGGTCCTTGCGCACTTCCCGATCCAGCGTTTCCAGAAACGCAAGTTCCGTCCGCCCCAATATCTGCACCCGTTCCGAAGGATAATAGTGGAAATATCCGGCTATTTCCAGCCCCGGACGGTACAGATCGTCAACCGTCACCGTTCTTTTCAATCCGTCCTCTCCCGATAGTATTTCCAGTTGAAATACTTGAACAAGTTCGGAAACTTTCACTTTCCTGGGCATCGTGCTGCCTCCCTTACTTCCCTGCAACCGCCGGGTCCTTAGTTCTTCAGTTCTCCTTTTCCAATGACTCCATGGTAAAGGAAAAAAGCGCCGAAAGCAACGTCGACGTTGTGTTCGGCGCATCATGCCGCATCGCAGCAACGGTACGGATGCACGACGGCCGTGCTCGATTTCAGCCGGGTAATAAGCGATTTTGCCCGCGACGCAAAAAACCGCCCGATGGCCGGGCGGTTCGTTTCGAAACGAAACTTTTGCTTCATTATACTTCGAAAACGTTCAGTTCCGTTTCCTTGTCAAACACATGCGCTTTGTTCATGTCGATCGCCAGCTTGACGTTCGTGCCGTCACGCATGCCGGCGCGGCCGTCTACGCGCGCGATAACCGTATCGTTGCCGATACCGTTCAGGTACAGATACATTTCGTGACCGAGGTTTTCCGCAACTTCGACATGCGCGTTAACAACGGTGTTCGGAGATGCTTCAATAAATACCGGTTCTTCGTGGAGATCTTCCGGACGAACGCCGAGAATAACTTCTTTGCCGACATAGCCTTTCTCGCGAAGCGTCTTCGCTTTGCCTTCCGGCACGACAACGTCGATGCCTGTCGTTTTGAAGTGAAGCGCTCCGCCTTGATCGACCAGCCCGCCGGTAATGAAGTTCATGGCGGGAGCGCCGATGAAACCGGCTACGAACAGATTGACCGGATGATTGTACAGCTCTTCCGGAGAAGCCGCTTGCTGAATGACTCCGTCCTTCATAACGACGATCCGATCGCCCATCGTCATCGCCTCGATCTGGTCGTGCGTTACGTAAATAACGGTCGTTTCCAGACGTTTGGCCAGCTTGCTGATCTCGGCGCGCATCTGTCCGCGCAGCTTGGCGTCGAGGTTGGAGAGCGGTTCGTCCATCAGGAACACTTGCGGTTCGCGTACGATTGCGCGTCCGAGCGCGACACGCTGACGCTGACCGCCGGAAAGCGCCTTCGGTTTGCGGTCCAGCAGGTGTTCGATATCGAGAATTTTAGCGGCTTCACGAACGCGTTTGTCGATTTCCGCTTTTTTGAATTTACGAAGTTTAAGGCCGAATGCCATGTTTTGATATACGTTCATGTGCGGATAAAGCGCGTAAGACTGGAATACCATCGCGATGTCGCGATCTTTCGGAGCGACGTCATTGACAAGGCGGTCGCCGATGTAGAGCTTGCCCTCGGAAATTTCTTCAAGGCCTGCGATCATCCGCAGCGTTGTCGATTTACCGCAACCGGACGGTCCGACCAGGACAAGAAACTCTTTATCCTTGATGTCGAGATGGAAGTCTTTAACCGACGCGTTATCCGAACCCGGATATTTCTTGTAAACGTGTTCTAAACGTACACCAGCCATGTGCATTTCCCCCTATACGTATAATTGAGAGCTTTCTCGTAATCCTATCTTATAATAAGGGGTCAGCGTATGACTATGCACAAACTTTACAAAAATATTAAGCCCTTTTCGTGACTTTGTACAATAGCAAAATAATTTTCACCAGAACGGCATCCCGGAATTGCCGGACGTCGAGCCCTGTCTCCTGCTTCAGTTTGTCCAGCCGGTAAAGCAGCGTATTCCGGTGAATATAAAGCTTTTTGGCTGTCTCGCTGACATTGCAGTCAAGCTCAAAAAACGTTTCCAGCGTCGCAAGGATCTCCGGCTCGACGAAAACGTCGCTGCGTTTGAGCACCTGTTCCACATATCGGATCCGCTGCGATTCCGGGATGCTGTCGAGCAGCCGTTCCAAATGAATCAGCCAAGGGAGATGGATGGTATTGCCTACGTGAAACTTGCGGCCGAGATAGACCGTCTCCCGCAGCAGCCGGGTCGTCTCCACCATCGAGGTTGCGGGCGATGCCGGATACGCTACGGCCAGATGACAGTCGCCGATCCACTCGCTGGCCAGCATCTCATGAAGACCCGAACAGATGGAAGCCAGACTTTCTTCCAGCGAATCTTCTTCACCTGCGGCGCGTTCCTCGGACTCGGTATCGGTAAGCAGGGATGTCGGCCCCCATATGAGCCATTCCTGCCCTTTAAGCGGAATCAGCAATATATCCTCTGCCAAAAACTGCCGCAGCAGCTTTTCCAGTTCGGTATAAGCGCTTCCCGCTGTCTCTGCAACCGGATGCTCGCTGACGAGCAGAAACGGGATCATTTCCGTAAACAACCGCCCCCGGATCGTCAAATTGTCGGGAAGCGTGCTTTCGGGATGTTCGGATTCGAGCTGGTCGATGATCCACTGTCCGATCTGCATCGCTATGGATTCCGTATCGGATGCAGGACCCGTGTATCCGGCTAGACCCGACTTGAGCTGGCCGATCGTCCATCCGATCAGCGCCTTGTCAGTCTCGGTCAAATTGCTTCGCGATATTTCCATCACATCTACGTACTGTCCGTCCGTACGCAACGCAAACAGCGGTTTTCCGTCCCGTTCCGCAAGCTGTCCGGGCTGCGGCGCGCCGAAGGCTTTGCCCGACCCGGCGGATGCGCGCGCAGCATGCTCCCGCCATTCGGAAACCGTCAATTTTCGATGGTAGACCGGGCATTTCAAAATTTGCTGAAGCTGATCCATCCAATTTGGCGTGCTCATCGTTCATCCCCTATCCCATGCGGTTAAGCAACGCTTTTTTTCGCTATTTTACCATAGACGCAGCGTCAACCTCCAATTTCATTTTTGCACGAGCAGCAGAACGATGGACAGCAGGGCAAACAATGCGGCGATAAGATACAGGAAAGAGACGGCTTGCACCTGATTCAGTCCCCACCGCATCAACACATGATGGAAGTGCATATTGTCCGCCCGATGGAGCGGTTTCCCCAACAGAAGCCGCCGCAGCATGACGATGATGGTATCGAATATCGGCAATCCAAGGGCGAGTATCGGCACCGCCATCGATAACAGCGTCGCGCTTTTGAACGCTCCTTCCACCGCCACGACGGCCAGCACAAAACCGAGGAACGTCGCGCCCGCATCACCGAGAAATATGCGCGCCGGATGAAAATTGTACGCGAGAAACCCGATGCATGCCCCGATAATAATCGCGGCGAGGAGCGCCGTATCCGGCTGTTTTTTGATGATAGCGGCAACAAGCAGCGTCGCCGAGGATATCATGGATACGCCGGAAGCAAGCCCGTCCGCCCCGTCGATAAAGTTAACCATATTAATAAGCGCAAACACCCATACGATCGTGGCGACCGCCGACAACCACTCGGGAAAAAGATAAAACTTGCCGCTGACCGGGTCGGTAACGGCCATAATCCGGATGCCGAACGACAGCGGCAGCATCGACACAGCCAAGTAGCCGACAACACGGGGCCATACCGGAAAGTCACGCCCTTTTGCCTTGAAAGCGTCATCTGTCAGCCCGATGGCGACCAGCGCCAAACCGCCGACAGCAACGGTTAAACTAAGCCCGGTGATGCCTTGATAAAGTATGAATGTGACGGCCACAGCCGCGTATATCGCTGCGCCACCCATGAGCGGCACCGGCTTGCGATGAATTTTGCGGGGAGAGGGACGATCTACAAAGCCGATGCGCAAAGCTATCCTGCGAAGGACAGGCACACCGGCAAACACGATGATGAAGCTGACGAATGCTGCGGCTATCGCGATCATCATATCCCCCCTTGTATGCTAACGCTCGAATAACAACCGTCTTTTCACATTGTGCCCAAAAAAGAAAAAAAACCGCAGGCTGCAACCTGCAGGTTTTCATGATGATGAAGAGAAAATGGTGAGCCATGAAGGACTCGAACCTTCGACACCCTGATTAAAAGTCAGGTGCTCTACCAGCTGAGCTAATGGCTCGTAGTTGAAGTGGTGGAGGGCGATGGATTCGAACCACCGAACTCGTAAGAGAACAGATTTACAGTCTGCTGCGTTTGACCACTTCGCTAGCCCTCCACGTGTGAAAACAAATGGTGGCTCGGGACGGAATCGAACCGCCGACACGAGGATTTTCAGTCCTCTGCTCTACCAACTGAGCTACCGAGCCACGCATTATAGGGATGGCGGAGCTGACGGGATTCGAACCCGCGTTCTCCTGCGTGACAGGCAGGCATGTTAGGCCTCTACACCACAGCTCCAGACAGATGGTGGACGCTGACGGGATCGAACTCCTGACCTCCTGCTTGCAAGGCAGGCGCTCTCCCAGCTGAGCTAAGCGTCCGTATGTATGGTAGCGGCGGAGGGGATCGAACCCCCGACCTCACGGGTATGAACCGTACGCTCTAGCCAGCTGAGCTACGCCGCCACATTTCCCGTTATAATGTCTGCTTGCCGCGTACGGGACCGCTGCAAGATCGGGCATACATGTTTGCGCCCTGAAAACTGAATGCGAATGTCTGCGTCCAACCCTCTGCTTGTCATGCTTCTTAGGA
>NZ_JBCNFP010000162.1:0-12265 GCF_050481165.1 Paenibacillus cisolokensis | reverse complement strand
GGCTCGTGAGCAACAGGGTTTGGCGACCTCCCTCGCCAGCCGCAAGTCCATTATACCGCACGTCCCCTATTTTCATCATCTGATGGTGCCGCGTCAGCGGCATGGGGGTCTAACTGCATTAACTGCGACTCAACAGCGCCTCTATCATTGGCCTCTATGCCTTAGCCTCTATGGCGCATCGCCCTACAAATCCTGTACCAGAATGCCGGCAGTCGCCTGGTTTTTGGCGGTGATTTCGGCTCTGCGGGGCATCGGCGTCCAGGCTGACGTATCGTCCAGCCAGCGGTCGGGCAATGGCTCGGGACTGTGCGGAAGCCATCGCGCCACCCATTCGGCCGGCAAAGGCGCATTCTCCCCTGCGACCAGGCGGCCGACAAGCGGATGCTCCGTCATCGCCAGCCAGACGAGCGACCAGGCCCTTGGGACGACGCGCCATATGTCGTAGCCGCCGCCTCCTACCGCGACCCATCGTCCTTGTGCGTATCGATGGGCCAACTCGTGGATGATGCGCGGCATTTCCAGATAGATCCGGGTGCTGCAGTGAATGTGGGAGAGCGGATCAAGCGCGTGCGCGTCACAGCCGTGCTGGCTGACGATTATATCCGGACGGAACGCCCTCGCTACTTTTTCTACGGTGGAAACGAAGGATTCGAGCCATGAATCGTCCTCGGTATAAGGTTCGACGGGCATATTATAGCAAAAGCCGAAACCGAGCTCGCTGCCGCGTTCATGGACGAAACCGGTTCCAGGAAACAAATATTTGCCGGTCTCGTGAATCGAATACGTGCATACGTCCGCATCGTCGTAGAAAGCCCATTGCACGCCGTCGCCGTGATGCACGTCGGTGTCGATATACAACACTTTCGCTCCGTAGCGCTGCCGGATGTATTTAATGGCGATCGCCACGTCGTTGTAGACGCAGAAACCGGCGCCGCGCTCCGGAAAGGCATGATGCAAGCCACCGGCCATATGATAAGCGTGGAGCGCACGGCCGGACATGACTTCCTCGGCCGCCCGCACCGAGCCGCCGACAAGCTGCGCCGCGGCGTCATGCATGCCGGGAAAGAACGGCGTGTCTTCCGTGCCCAAGCCGAATCGTTCGGCTTCATCGAGCCATCGAGTCTCGGGATGCTCCTTGCTGAGAGCGGTTACGGCATGGATGTAGTCCGGGCGGTGAACGAGCGACAACAGATTCGTATCGGCCGGCTCAGACGCTATGATGTCGCTTGCTTTCAATGCGCCGACGCTTGTCAGCAGATCGATAGCCAGCGTAAGCCGGATCGGATCGAACGGATGGTCGGCGCGGAATTTATATCGGGCAGCGCCCGGAGGATGCACAAATACGGCGTCCGCCGACATGAACGGGACCTCCTCAAGACTTTGCGAAGCAAAAGTCGCTTCGTAAGCATAAACTGGACTACTTCGCGAAGCAAAAGTCGCTTCGTAAGCGTGAGCTAAACTTCGCGAAGCAAATCGTTTCGTAAGCGTGAGCTAAACTTCGCGAAGCAAAGTCGCTTCGTAAGCATAACTAGACTTTACAGAACAAAGTCGCCTCGTAAGATGTCAATACATAAAGCGCTGACGGAAGCGGACCCGGTCGAACCGCTCGACCGATTCGAGCGGCACCTCTTTGCCGATGCGCACCATCAGACAATTGGCCGGGTGAGAGCATATTTCCGGATCGTCGGTGGCGAACCAGACCATGTCGACACATTTCATAAGATCTTCCATCATTCTGCGATATTCCCAGACGCTCATTTTGGTGCCTTCCAAATCCCAGTGCCAATAATATTCCGTCGTATAAACGATCGCATTTTCCAGCTGTCCGCCGGCGAATGCAACGCGGATCAGCCTTTTGCCGAGTCCGTACCCTCGATATTCGTTCGCGACTTCGATCGCGCCAAGCTCGATCAGATCTTCCATGCCGCTTTCGGACCATCGCTCCAGCTCGTCGGGATAATGGAACGTTACATAACCGACGATCGTATCCTCGTCGCGCGCGACAATAATGCGTCCTTCCGGCAGACCGGCAATTTCCACGAGCGCCTTGTGCTGCTCATCCGGTCGCCGGAACGCGTCCAGATCGGCGTGCATGCGCAGCCGGGAAACGTCTTCCGGCGGCAGCGGGCCTTCGACAACCAGCTCGCGGTCCCGATAAGGTACCCGCTCTTTATGCAATTGTTTACGGTGCTCCACGAAAGAACCCGCTCCTTTCTGCCGATGAGCTTTCGCCGATCCGGGCGGCCGATATACGGGCTGCATCATATACTCTTTTCACTTATAACAGATTACGAGGGAATTGAAAAGATTGGTCTAAACAAAAGCGAATATGTTATAATAAAGTTGAACAATTTGTGAAAGCGCATTCTTGTCCGCGCTTTTGCGACAGCAGCTACGCAGTGCCAGTTTTGATGGGAGGATGATAGGCGTGATCAACTTGCATCAAGAGCGGATTCCGGCTACGGCCACCGGATCGAATATGGGGAACTACGAAGAGGCCCGCAAATCGTTTCGTTGGGAAGACATAGAGAAGCATTTCACCTGGCATAAGACGGGAAAAGTGAATATGGCCTATGAAGCGATCGACCGTCATGTGGCCGAGGGCCGCGGCGGCAAGGTCGCTTTGCATTACATGGACAATCAGCGGCAAGAGGCGTATACGTTCGAACAGCTAAGCCGGCAATCGAACCGGTTCGCCAACGTGCTGCGCAAGCTGGGCATCGGCAAGGGCGAGCGCGTATTTATTTTTATGCCGCGCACGCCGGAGCTCTACATCAGCCTGCTCGGTACGCTGAAAATCGGCGCCATCGTCGGACCGTTGTTCGAAGCGTTTATGGAGATGGCCGTCAAAGACCGTTTGCAGGACAGCGAGGCGATCGCCATCGTTACGACGCCGTCGCTTCTGCCGCGCATCAAGCGGGACGAACTGCCTGCGTTGAAATATTTGATCGTCGTAGGCGATGACATAGAACCCGGAAACGGAATCGTCGATTACAAGGCGGAGATGGCAGCGGTTTCCGACGAGACGGAAATCGAGTGGCTGGGCCGCGAAGACGGCATGATCATACACTACACATCCGGTTCGACGGGTAAACCGAAAGGGGTTTATCACGTTCAGAACGCGATGATTCAGCATTACTATACGGGCAAAATCGTGCTCGATCTGAAAGAAGACGATATTTACTGGTGCACGGCCGATCCGGGCTGGGTAACCGGCACGTCTTACGGAATTTTTGCCCCCTGGCTGAACGGCGCGACCAATGTCGTGCGCGGCGGACGTTTCAGCCCGCAGGACTGGTACGGGACGATTCAGCACTACGGCGTGACGGTATGGTACAGCGCGCCGACCGCCTTCCGGATGCTGATGGGCGCCGGCGACGATATCGTGAAGCAGTATGATCTGTCCAGCTTGCGGCATGTGCTGAGTGTCGGGGAACCGCTCAATCCGGAAGTCGTGCGCTGGGGCATGAAAGTTTACGGGCTGCGGATTCACGATACGTGGTGGATGACCGAGACGGGGGCGCATATGATTTGCAACTACCCGGCTATGGACATTAAACCGGGATCGATGGGCAAGCCGATACCGGGAGTAGAGGCCGGAATTGTCGACGATAACGGCAATGAACTGCCTCCTTACCGGATGGGCAATCTGGCGATCCGTACGCCGTGGCCGTCGATGATGCGCTCTGTTTGGAAAAACCCGGCGAAGTATGAAGAATATTTCCGCTTGAAAGGCTGGTATGTATCGGGAGATTCCGCTTATGTCGACGAGGACGGCTATTTCTGGTTCCAGGGGCGGGTCGACGACGTCATTATGACCGCCGGCGAACGCGTCGGTCCGTTCGAAGTCGAAAGCAAGCTTGTCGAGCATCCGGCCGTTGCGGAAGCGGGCGTAATCGGTAAGCCCGATCCGATCCGGGGCGAAATTATTAAAGCGTTTATTTCGCTGCGCGAAGGGTTTGAGCCGAGCGACGAGCTGAAGACGGAAATTGCCCAGTTCGTCAAAACGGGTCTGGCCGCTCACGCGGCGCCGCGTGAAATCGAATTCAAGGACAAATTGCCGAAGACGCGCAGCGGCAAAATTATGCGCCGCGTGCTGAAGGCATGGGAGCTGAACTTGCCGACTGGCGATCTGTCGACGATCGAGGACTGATCCTGTTACGACTCAACGGCAAAGCCGCCATTTCCGAAACCAGAAATGGCGGCTTTTTCCATAGTGTATAACCGGAACAGCCGCGCTGTTACGGCGCTGCGGTCTGTTCCGGCATGCTTTCCGTTGCCGGCTGCTCGCCGCCCTGAATCGCATCGGGGACAGACGTTGGCGCTTGGACGTTGTCAGGAACGGCCGTCCCTGCATCCGGCACCGCCGGCTCGGCCGGATCCGGCACGGGAATGACCGGAACGGGCGGCGCTTCCGGCACAATCTGGACGATAGCGCTCGGCGCCGATTCCTTGCCGACGACGTCGACCGCCGTCACATAGTAACGGTAGGCGGTATTGGGCGCGATCGTGTCGGTAAACCGGTACGTTTGTCCTGTCAGAATGGAAGGCCCTATCTTTTGGAACGCGTTCGTTCCGACCGAGCGATACAGCCGGTAACCGACAACGTCGGACTCGCCGCTCGCGGAGAAGCCTATCGTCACCGTGTTGCCTTCCGTCACAAGCCGCACATTCGGCGGCGGACTCGGCACAGCGCCGTCGTCCTTGCGCGGATCGATTTTGGACGGGGCTCCGCTGTCCGCGTCCCTCGGCACGTATTGGCCGAGCGGCCGGCGGCTGCTGGCCGGCATTTTCTCCTGCGCCGCCCTGATTTCGTCCATCAGCTGGTCAAGCGGCTTTTCCCGTTTGATGCCGATTTTTTCGCTGACCATATCCTCCGGCGTTGCCGGGTTGGGCAAGTAGTTGACGCCGTTATAGGAAATGTATTTGAATTTCACCAGCGCGTCGTCGGGTTCCTTCGGCAAATATTTTTCATTAAACCAGTCCGTCGTCAGCAATCCCGCCTGGCGGGTCAGATCGGTCGGCAGTTTGCCGCTGACGCTGGAAACGGTCGCCTTCACGACGCCGTCCGGGCGTGCGAACGATTCGGTCTTGAACAGCGTCGGCTTTTCTTTCACCGTTTCGTTCATAATTTTCGCCCATATATGCCGCGCCCTCTTTTTGCCGTTATCGGACAACGTGTGAATCTGTTGCTCGTAACCGGCCCATACGCCGAGTGTAATGTCCGGCGTGAAGCCCATAAACCAGACGTCGGCGTAATTTTGCGTCGAGCCGGTTTTCCCCGCGATCGGGATCGTTCCGTACTTGTCGAACAGTCCCGTCAAGTCGTGCGCAGTTCCCCGTTCGTTCGCAATGACGGTGCGGAGCATGTCGGTCATCAGAAACGCGGTCTGTTCGGAGAAGACCCGTCTGGGCTCCGCTTTGTGGCGATACACGACGTTTCCTTCGCTGTCGGTAATCTGGCTGATCATATAGGCGTCGTTGAATATGCCGCCGTTCGGGATCGTACCGTAAGCATTGGTCAGCTCTTCGACGGTGGTGCCGCTATGCAGTCCGCCGATAACCCCGGTCTGGGCGTAATCGTCGTCCGGATGCAGCGTCGTAATGCCCAGCTTGCGCACGAAATCCCATGATTTTTTGATCGTCACCTTCTCGACGAACAGCTTGATGGCCGGAATGTTCAGCGAACGGTCAAGCGCTTCCCGCGCCGTGACCAGTCCTCTGAAGTTGCGTCCGGCGTTCATCGGAATGTGGTAGCCTTTGCCGCCGTCCTTCAGAATGATCGGCGAGTCGTCCAGAACTCCCGCCGGCTGAATGAGCCCTTCTTCCAGGGCGGGCAAATAGGCGGCGATCGGCTTCATCGTCGAGCCGGGCTGGCGGATCATCTGCGTCGCCAGATTCATTTGCTCTTCGTAGAAATCCCGGCCTTCGAGCATGCTGATGATCGCCCCGGTTTTATGATTGATCATCACGGCAGCAATTTGCTCCATCCCTTTTTCTTTGCTGTCAGGGGTGAAATTGTTCTTGTCTTCGGCGATTTTCTTCATCAGCGAATATATTTTTTTGTCGATCGTCGTATAGACGCGATATCCGCTGCTCAGAAGCTCCTGCCGGGCTTCTTCCACCAGCGCGGGATTGTTGCGCAGATCGGCCTCCGTCAGCTCGGGATTTTTTTGCTTGAGCAAAATTTCGGCTGCCGCCCGCTGGGCTTCGAACATCAGATACGGATATTTGGCGTAAGCCTTTGGCGACGGTTTGGCGAGCGACGCCCGGATATCGAAAGCTTTCGCCTCTTCGTATTCGGCTTGCGTAATTCTGCCCGTCTCCAGCATCCGGCTCAGCACATGCCTTTGGCGCTCCATCGCATAGCCGAAGTTTTCCTCGTTGAATTCGCCTTTGCCGGTAAAAGCGGAATAGGCGGACGGACGCTGGGGAAGACCGGCCAAATAAGCGGCTTGCGCGAGATTGAGCTGGCTCAGGTCGGAAATATTGAAGATGCCTTTGGCCGCCGCCTTGATCCCCGATACGTTATAGCCGTTGGAACCGTTGCCGAACGGCATCTTGTTCAGATATGCGGTCAATATTTCCGGCTTCGTCAAATAACGTTCCATCCGGAGCGACAGCAGGATCTCCTTGAATTTCCGGCTGTCGGTCCGGTCCGCGCTTAAGAAGAGCCGCCGCGCCAGCTGCTGGGTAATCGTGCTGCCGCCGGTCTGCTGGTCTTCGTTGAGCAGCTTCTGCTTCACGGCCCGGCCGAGACCGTTAATATCCACACCGTAATGATTCCAGAAATTGTTGTCTTCCGTCGCCAGCAGGGCATCGATCACATGCTGCGGTATTTCCTCATACGTGACCAGCCGCCGGTCTTCCTCGCTCACCAGCTGACCGATAACCGATCCGTCGCTGAAATAGACAAATCCGGTCAAGCCGTTCTCGTTCACCTTTTGCTCGATCAGGGTGCGTGGCCGGATTTCGTCGTCCTTGACGAGAGCTGCGACATAACCGGTAACGGCTCCGCCCGCCAGCAGCCCGATCATAATAAGGAAAATAACGAGCCATTTGACGGAAATGAAAACGACCAGAAAAAATGTCCGCCATTTGCTGCGTTTGCGCGGTTCCTGCTGACGGTCATTTTCGTTCATTCCTACACCTCCCAAAGGTTGCGGCATGGCGAACATGCCGCGGAACAAGCCGTTATGTAAATCCGGCTTCATGATTGCAGGGACATCCGGGACGCCGGACGCGAATCGTTCCTGTCATTTCGGCTAAAGCAGAATTATTATATCACAATTCGCCATTTTCGGGCATACGGCGTCAAAATCAACCCGTTTACGCCAGACAGCGCGGGGAAAGGTCCGGAAAGCGGCGGTTATTCACGCCATCCGACCGGTTGTTGACTTTCGGCAAACGCTATGATATAAAAGCAATAATGTGCCGCGCGGAAAGCGAGCCGGCACGAACCAGCGACAAAGGCAATGACAGGCTTCAGTAGCAAACGGATCGCGTCAGGACCCAGAGAGCCGGTGGCAGGTGCGAACCGGCACGTCCCGTTTGACGAATTACCGCCTGTAGCCGAACGGGGGAACGCCGCCGCAACCGGTCAGTAGTCCGTTCCGGAGATTGAAAACTCCGTTATCAAAAGTCGAGTGAGAGCGTAAACGATCGTTGCGGGCATCATGCGCCGCGGCGCATCGGCTTGCGTTCTAACGAGGGTGGTACCGCGAGATAATCCTTCTCGTCCCTTGGGGATGCGAAGGATTTTTTTATTGCCCTTCACTTTGATCCCAAACTTTTAAGGAGGAATGGCATTATGGATCGATGGCAGCAGTTGAACGAGGAGCAGAAACGGGAGGTCGAGCGCCAATTGGCCGTTATCCGCCGGGGAACGGTCGAAATCGTGCCGGAGGAGGAGCTGAGGGAGAAGCTGGCCGATTCGGTGAAGACCGGCAAACCGCTGAACGTCAAGCTCGGGCTGGACCCGTCGGCGCCGGACATTCATGTCGGACATACGGTCGTCCTGCACAAGCTGCGGCAGTTTCAGGAGCTCGGCCACCAGATTCAGCTCATTATCGGCGATTTTACGGGCAGAATCGGCGATCCGACGGGCAAATCGGAAACGCGCAAGCAGCTGAGCGAAGAGGATGTCAAGCGCAATGCGGAGACGTACCAGAAACAAATATTTAAAATTCTCGACCCGGAGCGCACGAAGGTTTACTACAATTCGTCCTGGCTGGCGCCGCTGACGTTCGCCGACGTCGTCGGCCTGGCTGCGAAGGTGACGGTGGCCCGCATGCTGGAGCGCGACGATTTTACGAAGCGGTATCAGAGCGGCCAGCCGATCAGCATTCACGAATTTTTCTATCCGCTGATGCAAGGCTATGACTCGGTGGCGCTGGAAACGGACGTGGAGCTTGGCGGCACCGACCAGAAATTCAATTTGCTCATGGGCAGGACGCTGCAGAAGGAATACGGCAAACCGGCGCAAATCGCCATCATGATGCCGCTGATCGAAGGGCTGGACGGCGTCAACAAAATGAGCAAAAGCCTTGGCAACTATATCGGCATCGACGAGGAGCCGAATCAAATTTACGGCAAATCGATGTCGATTCCGGACGAGCTGATGCTGAAATATTTCGAATTGGCGACCGACATCAGCAATGAAGAACTGGAGAAGCTGCGCGCCGGATTGAACGACGGTACGCTGCATCCCCGGGATGCCAAGATGAGGCTCGCCCGTACGTTCGTCCGGATGTACCACGGAGAGGAAGCGGCGGAAGCGGCGGAGCAGCATTTCGTGACGGTATTCCAGCAGCGGGCATTGCCGGACGACATTCCTGAAGTATCGCTGCCTGCCGAAGAACTGTCGGAAGGACGCATCCGGATCGTCCGTCTGCTGACGGCGCTCGGCCTGCAAAGCTCGGGGAGCGAGGCGCGCCGCAGCGTGCAGCAGGGAGCGGTACGCATCAATGAAAATAAAATTACCGATCCGAACGCCGAGATTGAACCGAAAGACGGAGACGTCGTACAGGTTGGCAAGCGCCTGTTTGCCCGTATCCGTCTGTAATACCGGGTCTTGATACCGGTTCTTGGCATTCGCTCCGGGTTTTGTTCACGTCCGTTCGGCCTGGGCCGGACGGACGTTTTTGCCGGAAACGGGACGTATCCGTGTCCGAAAAATACAGAATTTTCTCGTCAATTCGACGTTAAATTTTGGCGAAATTGTGAAACATTTTCGGTCATGATTCGTATTATTGATCGTCATGGATCAACCGCATGCGACTTGGAAAGGAGGAGGAAAGAAGTGGAGGCGTTGTTCTGGTCGTGTCTTGCCGGGGGGGCGTTGTATGCGATCGTCTGCGTCGTGTTCGGCGATTTTCTGAGCGAAGCGCTGGACGGATTGCTTGACTTTCTTTCCCCTGAGGGGGTGCCGTGGCTGGAACCGACAACGATCGTCGGCGCGATCACCGTCTTCGGAGGAGCCGGCTTGCTGCTCGATCGTTACAGCCCGCTCGGCGCGGGCGCCGTCATCGCGGCTTCGCTGCTTATTGCGGTATTGGCGGGAGCGGGAGTGTTCTTCCTGTATGTCAAGCCGATGGAGAACAGCGAAAACTCCACAGGCTACTCGATCCGGGACCTCACCGGCAAGCTGGGGGAAGTGCTTGTGCCGATCCCGTCCGCCGGGTACGGAGAAGTGCTCGTTTCCGTCGGCGCCGGACGCGCGAATCATATCGCGGCAAGCTTCGACGGCGAGCCGATAGCCGGGGGATCGAGAGTCGTCGTCGTCGAAGTGCGGGACGGTACGCTGTATGTTTCACGGTTAGAGATGTGAGAACAAAGAGAGAGGAGCAGCCATTATGCCAGATTTTCTTATCATTCCCTCCATTGTCATCGCCGTAATCGTTGTGCTCGGCCTCGCCTTCTGGGCGCGGTACAAAACGGTAAGTCCGGACGAGGCGATGATTGTTACGGGCTCTTTCCTGGGGAGCCGCAACGTGATGATCGACGATTCCGGCCGCAAAATCAAAATCGTCCGCGGCGGCGGAGCATTTATTTTGCCGATATTCCAAAAAGCCGAATTCATCTCGCTGCTGTCGCACAAGCTGGACATCTCAACGCCCGAGGTGTATACGGAACTGGGCGTGCCGGTCATGGCGGACGGCGTGGCGATTATCAAAATCGGCGGTTCCGTCGAGGATATAGCCACGGCCGCCGAACAGTTCATGGGCAAGCCGACCGAGGCGCTGAAGGGTGAGGCGCAGGAAGTGCTGGAAGGCCATCTGCGGGCGATTCTCGGTTCGATGACCGTCGAGGAAGTGTACCGCAACCGGGACAAGTTCGCGCAGGAAGTTCAAGGCGTCGCGGCCAAAGACTTGAAAAAAATGGGGCTGCAGATCGTATCCTTCACGATCAAGGATGTCCGGGATAAGCACGGTTATCTCGACGCGCTCGGCAAGCCGCGTATCGCCGCCGTCAAGCGCGATGCGGAAATCGCCGAGGCGGAAGCGATCCGAGACGCCCGGATTCAGAAGGCGAACGCCGAAGAGCAGGGGCAGAAGGCGGAGCTGCTGCGCGATACGAACATCGCCGAGGCGACCAAGGAGAAGGAACTGAAAATCGCTGCCTTCAAGCGGGAGCAGGATACGGCAAGAGCGGAGGCGGATCAGGCTTACGCGATCCAGGAAGCCCGCGCGAAGCAAAGCGTCGTCGAGGAGCAGATGAAGGTCGAGCTCGTCCGCAAGGAGCGCGAAATCGATCTGGAAGCGAAAGAAATATTGCGCCGCGAGAAGCAGTACGACGCCGAGGTGAAGAAGAAAGCGGATGCCGAGCGCTATGCCGTCGAGCAGGCGGCCGAAGCGGAGAAGGCGAGACGGCTGCGCGAAGCCGACGCCCTGAAATACAAGATCGAAGCGGAAGCGAAGGCGCTTGCCGAGCAGAAGCGGCTGGACGGACTGGCGGCGGCCGAAGCCGAGCGGGCCAGAGGTACGGCCGAGGCGGAAGTCATTCGTCTGCGGGGGCTTGCCGAAGCGGAGGCGAAAGAGAAGCTGGCGGAGGCGTTCCAAAACTTCGGTCAGGCAGCGGTGCTCGATATTATCGCCAAAATGCTGCCTGAGCTGGCCGGCAAGGTGGCCGAGCCGATTAAAGGGATTGATAAGCTGACCGTTGTCGATACGGGCAATGGACAGGGGGCCGCGAGAGTCAGCAATTACGTGACCGAATTGATGGCGACGGCGCCGGATATGCTGAAGAACGTCACCGGAATCGACGTGAATGCGCTGATTCAGGGACTGACGGGCACATTGGAAGCGCCGAAGCCGTCACCGGAGGCGGCGAAGCGGCCGAACGCCGGCAAAGACGAAAAGACGGCAGCGATAGAATAACAAATCCCTTTGAAACCGAAAACCCCCGGAAAATCCCGGGGGCTTCTCATTAGCGGCTGTAGAACTCGACGATTTGTCTTTCGTCGATATCCTGCGAGAGCTCCGCACGCTCCGGCAGGCGGATATATTTGCCTTCCATCGTCTGGTCGTTGAACTCCAGATAGTTCGGCAGATGGTGGCGTCCTTCTCTCGCTTCCTTGATCGATTTCAGACCGCGGCTGCGTTCGCGCAGTCCGATCACATCGCCGACGGAAACGGTATAGGAAGGAATGTCAACCTTGCGTCCGTTGACCGTCACATGTCCGTGTGCGACCAGCTGGCGGGCGCCTGCGCGGGAGTTCGCCAGACCGAGACGGTATACGAGGTTGTCCAGACGGCTCTCCAGCAGGATCAAGAAGTTCTCGCCGGCGATCCCTTTCATTTTCGTCGCTTTATCGAACAGGTTGCGGAACTGCTTCTCGCTCAAGCCGTACATATGGCGCAGTTTTTGCTTTTCTTGCAGCTGCACGCCGTATCCGCTCAACTTTTTGCGTTGGTTCGGTCCATGTTGTCCGGGCGGAAACGGGCGTTTCAATTCTTTGCCGGTACCGCTCAGGGAAATGCCGAGACGGCGGCTCAGTTTAAATTTGGGTCCTGTATAACGTGCCATGCGTCGCAAAAACTCCTTCTTCAAATGGGATGTTTGAAAATGGGGTTGTTTCGCCGAAGGCGGTCTGGCGAGCGCGGACGGCTGATACCGCCGGGCTCCTGACAGGCTAGTTCAGCCGCTGTCCTGTCAGCGACCGTCTTCGTGAGGGTGACACAAAACCGTACGCCCAATATTCAACAATAAATATTATAGGAGAAGGAGGCATCTTGTCAAGATTGCGCGATCACTCAGTTAAAAT
>NZ_JBCNFP010000161.1:0-8522 GCF_050481165.1 Paenibacillus cisolokensis | reverse complement strand
CACGGAGATTTTACACTAACCGCGCTCATGACGGCCAGGCAGCATATCGAAGGGTGGAACGACGAGCGGCGCCATTCGCTTCAGACGGCGCTGCTGAGGCTGGAGGACAAGGCCCGGTACAGCGATCCCGTCTCGCATCCCGATCTGCAGGCCGCGGAAAATTTGCTGCTGGTGCAGGCCCGCGAGCTGCAGGAGCGGCTCCGCTCGCTGTCCCGGCCGTCAGGCGAGACGGTCGATCCGGGAACGATCGAGGAGATCGGCGAGCTGATCCGCCGGCTCGAGCAGCAGCTGGAGCAGCGCAATCAGCAGCTGGTGCAGTTGAAATAATACCGGGGCTCTCCAGGACAACGACGCGAGAAAGGAGTAGTATCATTGCCGTTAAAATCCAAAATTAGCGATTTGGTTATTCTGCTCACGACCATCCTGTTTCCGATCGGCCTGCTGCTCCTCATCATCCGTTTCGTCATGAATGCGAAATACCGGCATTTGCGGGCGGGCGACTACAGGGTAACCGGCTATTGCTTCCTGGTGTGGCTCGTTTTCATCAGCATCCTCATGATCTCCGACCCATCGGAAGGGGCGGGAGAAGCCATCACCGTATTTTTGTTCGTGCTCGGTGTGCCCGCGCTGATATTCCTATGGGTCGGCCGTAACAAAAAGAAAGAGATGGAGAGACTGTACGACGAATATAATAAGCTCATCGAATTGCAGTCCGAACTAAACGTCAACCATCTCTCCACGATGACCGGGCTGAGCGTCGATGACGTCGCGCAAGATTTGCGGTACATGCTAATGACGGGCAGGCTGGTGCATGTTACGGGCAAGTCCGATTCCCAAACGGCCGCCGCTCCGAGCGGACCGGTGACGGTCCAATGCGGCAACTGCGGCGCGAGCGACTCGGTCGTCCCCGGCAAATCGAAGACGTGCGAATATTGCGGCAGCACGCTTACCGCCTGAAGCGCTGCAAACGAAGAAGAGGGCGTTCGTTAGCGCCATAGGCGCTGTCCGAATGCCCTCTTCTTCTGTTCACAGCATGCGGGAGGCCGGCGGCTTGCCGCCCATCTTCTCGATTTCGGCGCATATATCGTGCTGCCACTCCGTATCGCCTGTCATCGACGCCAGCAGCGACAGGTTGTACAGATGCGCCAGCCGCCGAAAGTGCGCGGCGTTGACGGCGAGACAGTGCTCCACGTCGATCCGCTCCTCATCGGTCCACTCGCGGGCGCTGCGCACGGTCCACAATTCCGCCAGACGTTCGTGAATGGTCGTAATGCCCATATCTATCGACCTCTCCCCCTGAATCGTGGTACCGGAAGCGAACGATCGCCCCGGCTTCTATTCTCAGCATGCCCATAACGGCAAAAGGACAGACCTGGTTGCGGCCTGTCCTTTGACGCCTGTGCGGCTTGCCTTTCTATTCCTTTTTCTATCCCTTGACGAGATCTTCCACGAACTTCGGCAGCACGAACGCCGCCTTGTGCAGACGGGGAGTGTAATATTTCGTATCCAGCTCGGGAATCGACGATTCGTCCACAGCGAGCGGATCGTATTTCTTGCTGCCGATCGTAAACGTCCACAGTCCGCTCGGATAGGTCGGGACATTGGCCCAGTATACGCGGACGATCGGAAATACTTCCTTGACGTCGCGATTCACGTTTCGAATCAGATCGTCCTTGAACCACGGATTGTCCGTCTGGGCGACGAAGATGCCTTCTTCTTTCAGCGCATCGTATATGCCCTGGTAAAAGCCGCGCGTAAACAGATTGACCGCCGGACCTACCGGCTCCGTAGAGTCGACCATGATGACGTCGTAGCTGTTTTTATGATCGTGAATATGCATAAAACCGTCATTGACGATAACTTCCACGCGCGGATTGTCAAGCTCGCCCGCGATATTCGGCAAATACCGCTTGGAATACTCGATCACCTTGCCGTCGATTTCCACGAGGACGGCCTTCTCGACCTGCGGGTGCTTCAACACTTCGCGGATGACGCCGCCGTCGCCGCCGCCGACCACGAGCACATGCTTCGGATTCGGATGCGTGAAGAGCACCGGGTGCGCCATCATTTCATGGTAAACGAATTCGTCCTTGTCGGTCGTCATGACCATGCCGTCGAGGACGAGCATCGTGCCGAACTGTTCCGTCTCCAGCATATCGAGCTTCTGGAATTCCGTCTGCTCGCTGACATGCGTATGCTTAATTTTGGCTGTAATGCCGTACGATTCGGTCTGTTTCTCGGTATACCACAGTTCCATTATTCGAGTATCCCTTCTTTCCTCGTATCACCCTGCGCTTGGCGCGCGGGAACGGCCTGGCGGGGAGCCGGTTCCGTTCGTTCAAGATGTATTATAGTAAATCGGAGCGAAAAAGCAACCTTTACAACCCCAAACCTTTGCCGTGTGAATATCGCATTCTCTCTTTTTCCATACTAAAAGGAAAGACTTCTCCATTTCGACTAACGAATGCCAAAGGAAGTGTTCCCGATGAAAAAAGCGCCCTCGCCCGCTGGCCGCAAGCGGCGCCGCGCCGTACCGTTCGCCGTCAAGTCCGAAAGGCTGTCGCCCTTGCTGTCCATTTCGTACCGCTGGTTCGTCCGCATGGCGGCCGCCGGGCTGATCGGTCTCGCGCTGCTTATCGTCCTGCTGCTGTACTTGCGCACGCAGGCGCTGCCGGTCGCCTCGATCAGCCAGACGTCGGAGATGCTCGATTTGCAGGGCAATGTTATCGATACGTTCCACACCGGTGAAAACCGCCGTTCCGTGTCGCTCGCGGATATATCGCCCTATGCCGTACAGGCGACGCTGGCCATTGAGGACCGGCGTTTCTACGATCATAACGGCTTCGATCTTCGAGGGGTCGCGCGGGCAGCTCTCGTCAATCTGGAGCATCTGTCGAACAAACAGGGCGCCAGTACGCTGACGCAGCAGTTGGCCCGGAATTTGTACCTGACGCACGAAAAAACGTGGACCCGCAAACTGAAGGAAGCCGTGTATACGGTCCAGCTGGAGATGAAATATTCCAAGGATGAAATTCTGAATCTGTACATGAACCAGATTTACTACGGCCACGGCGCATACGGCATCGAGGCCGCGGCCGACTATTATTTCGGCAAGCCGGCCAAGGAGCTGACGCTGGCGGAAAGCGCGATGCTCGCCGGCATCCCGAAAGGGCCGAAATATTATTCGCCCTTTCTGGATATGAAGAACGCAAAAGACCGGCAGCGGACAATTTTGCTGGCGATGGCCGAGCAAGGCATGATTACCCGCGAGCAGGCGGATCGCGCCTACGCCGAACTGCTCCATTTCCGGAAGCCCGGAGAAGACGCGGAGGAAGGCTTCGCGCCTTACTTTCGCGATTATGTCCGCTCCGTCGCGATCGAGCGGCTCGGCATTGACGAGCGGCTGCTGAACGAAGGCGGCATCCGGATATATACGACGCTGGACCCCGTTGCCCAGCGGGCCGCCGAAGAAGCCGTGAACGCCGGCATCCCGGACAAGTCGGAGCAGCAGGCGGCGCTTGTCGCCATCGATCCCCGCAACGGCTATATCAAAGCGATGGTCGGCGGACGCGATTACCAGACCAACCAATACAACCGCGTCTTCGCCGACAGCCGGCAGCCCGGCTCCTCCTTCAAGCCGATTCTCTATTTGACCGCATTGGCGGAAGGCGGCATGACGCCGGTCACCCGGTTCAAGAGCGAGCCGACGACGTTCACGTACGACGAAGGCCGCAAAACCTACAAGCCGCGCAACTTTAACGACAAATATGCCCATGACTATATCGACATGCGGCAGGCGATCGCCAGCTCGGACAATATTTACGCGGTGAACACGATCATGTCGGTCGGTCCCGAGAAAGTGATCGAGACGGCGCGCAAGCTGGGGATCGACAGCCCGATGCAGCCGGTCCCCTCGCTGGCGCTCGGCACGTTCCCGGTCAGCCCGTTCGAGATGGCGTCGGCCTTCGGCACGCTCGCTGCCGGCGGCAAGCATGCGGAGCCGATCGCCATTCTGCGAATCGAGGACCGCAAAGGCAATATTCTCTACGAGGCGGAGCCGAAGGTCGAGCAAGTTGTGGACGCGGCGCACGCTTACGTGCTCACCAGCCTGATGGAGAGCGTCTTCGACAACGGCGGCACCGGATACCGCGTTTCCGCCGCGATCAAGCGGCCCGTGGCCGGCAAGACCGGGACGACGGCGACGGATGCGTGGCTCGTCGGTTATACGCCGGAGCTGGCGACCGCCGTCTGGGTCGGATATGACAAAGGACGGACGATTACGCCGACGGAGGCGCACCGGGCGGCACCGATCTTCGCCTCGTTCATGGAGAAGGCGCTGGAGGCGGTGCCTCCGAAGCTGTTCCCGATGCCCGACGGCGTCGTCAGCGTCTATATCGATCCGGCATCGGGCAAGCTGGCCGACGCGACATGCCCGGAGAAGCGGCTGGAGACGTTCGTTCGCGGCACGGAGCCGACCGAGACATGCGGCGGGCACGAAACAGGCGGCGATACGCCCGACGCCGGCGGCCAAGACACCGCGCCTGCTGCCGAACGGCGCCGTTCGTGGCTGGATCAGCTGCGCCGCTGGTGGCGCGATTGACGCGCTTCCCCTGTTCGGACGAATGCGCAAGTCGGCGAGCAACCAAACAAGCCTGTGCCGGAGCGATGCTCCTGCACAGGCTTGTTTGCATTCGCGAGACCGTATTTCAAACTTCGAGCGCCTTCTTCAGCTCTTCCGGCGAACGCTCCCACCACTCCGCGTTATGCTTGATCAGCAAATCGCGCAGCGCCGTTTTCTCGCTCGGCGCCAGTTCATCCAGCATATAGCGCCGCTTGATGGCATAGTCCAGCTTGTTGACGTGATCGGCGAGAATTTTCCAACCGCGCCGCGCCTCGGAATCGATCAGCATCTCGCATGCCGTCGCGCCCGCATAATACGAGCCCTCCTCGTTCCGGTCGACCGCCACCCAGACAATCCAGCACCGGCGGCCGTTCGGCACTTCGCTTTTATCGGTCAGAAATTTAATTCCCCGCTCCACCTTGCTCTTCGCATGCATGGCGCCGATATCGATATACGCCTCTCCGCCATCGATAATGACGCTGGAAACTTGGCTCAGGTCAATTGTTCCAGCCCCGAATCCTTTATGCTGTTTATTGCTAACGACATTAAGCGCGAGCGTCCGCTTCGGTTTCTTCTGCTGTTCTTCTTGCCCCTGCTCCATGCCACTTTCACCTTCCTTCGCGATGCGCTGCGAGATGCCGGAAAACAAGGCCCGTACAAAGCTCGCTCAGATTAATTCCATTTTAGCTAATAATCTTCAAAAAGCAAACATATAGATGCTGTAGATGCTTGTCAACGGGAGGGAACCGTTCCATGACGCCACGCTACCTCAAAGCGATTTTACTCTTTGCGCTCGTCGCCATCGTACTCGCAGTGTCTGTCCGTCAAAACTTCAGAGACGCCTGGCTGTCCCAGTACACGTATGCCGTTGCGCCCGAGCAGACGCCTGCCAATCCGAAAACGGCCAAGCCTCCGTCCGGCGCCGAGCCGAACGCGATTATAACCCCAAAGCCTCAGGTGCTCAGCACACGAGTAGCGGAATATCACATCGATGTCCGTCTGGACGAAAACGAAAAGAAGCTGATCGGCGAACAGTCCATCACGTGGACCAATCCCGGACGCAAACCGGTTGAAGAGATGTATTTTCATCTGTACCCGAACGCTTTCCTGTCGGACAACACCACCTTTATGAAGGAGTCCGGCGGCAAGCTGCGGCAGGACAAGGCGACGGCCAACAGCCGCGGATACTTGAAGCTGGAGTCGCTGGAGACGACCGAAGGCGAAAGCCTGCTGCCGCGCCTCCATTATGTCCAGCCTGACGACGGCAATCCCGACGATTTCACGCTGGCAAAGCTTCGGCTCCCCGACCCGGTGGCCCCCGGCGAGGATATAACGCTGCATATGAAATTCGAAGTGAAGCTGCCCGAAGTGTTTGCCCGCATGGGCTATGCAGGCGATTTCGTCATGGCGGGGCAATGGTTTCCGAAGGTGGCCGCCTACGAAACGGCCGGCACGCGGGGAAGAGCGATCGAGGGTTGGAATATTCACCAGTACCACGGCAACTCGGAGTTTTACAGCAACTTCGGCATCTACAGCGTGCGCATTCAGGTGCCTGAAACGTATACGGTCGCGGCAACCGGGTTCCAGACGAAGCCGGCCGCGTCGAAAGAAGGGCGCAAAACGTATCAGTTCTATGCCGACGACGTGCACGATTTCGCCTGGGCGGCCTCTCCCGACTTTATCTATGTCGAAGACGCCTACTCCACCGCCGGCATTCCCGGCGTGCGCATCAAGCTGTACCTCGATCCGGCGCACGAAAACCTGAAGGACCGCTACATGCATGCGGCCAAGTCGTCGCTCGCCAAATACGCCCAGTGGTACGGCCAGTATCCGTACTCGACGCTCTCGATCGTCGTCCCTCCGAAAGGAGGAAACGGAGCGGGCGGCATGGAATATCCGACGCTCATTACCGCATTCGCCGCGGACACGGATAATCCCGGATATGAGCTGGAACGCACGGTCGTGCACGAAATCGGCCATCAATATTTCTACGGCATGATCGCCTCCAACGAATTCGAGGAAGCGTGGCTGGACGAAGGGTTTACTTCTTACGCCGAAGACAAAGTGATGGAAAGCGAGTACGGGGTGAAGCCGAATCTGTCGCTCGAAGCGAGCTATATGACCGATCCGGCGCCGCTCAAGCAGTTGTCCTGGTCGTATCGCTCCCACGAGCATTATGCGGAAAATGTGTACATCCGCGCCAAGCTGGTGCTCTTCGGCATCGAGAAGCAAGTGGGTACCAAGACGATGCAGACAATTATGCGCACCTACTATCAGAAATACAAATTCCGCCATCCGTCCACAGCCGATTTCCAGAAAGTTGTGGAGCAGGTCACGAAATCGAAATGGACCGAATATTTCCGGGAATACGTCTACGGCGGTCAGATGGCCGATTTCGCCATCGAATCGATTCGCGTCCATCCGGTGGAAACGGAACAAGGGCGGCAGTACGAATCGATTGTATTGGTGACGAAGCGAGGCGGCAGTTTCGGCCCGCTGTCCGTCCTGTTCCAGTTCGCGGACGGGAAGACCGAGAAAAAGCAATGGAGCGGCGAGGAGAAGCATGTTCAGTTCAGACTGGTGCACGATGCGCCGCTGTTATGGGCCGAGGTCGATCCGGACCGGCACGTCGTACTGGACAATAAACGGATCAACAATTTTATGAAGGCCGAGCTGCCGGAAGCTTCGCGCATTCGCTGGAGCATCGGCGTGTCCAAATTGATCGAAGGACTGCTGGGCGCGATCGGCTGGTAAAGCGGAGGCCAGGCCCTCCCGCCGCGGACGTCCCGAACGGTTCCGATATGGAGAGGAGATCGATTATGAAAGCCTATATCAAACAAGGCTGGCGGCTGGCAGTCAAACATTTCTATATTGTCATTCTGCTCTTCGTCTACCAGCTGATATGGGGGTTTTTCCTGTACCGGTTCGTCAATTCGATCGTCGTCCCTCTGCTGCAGCGGTATCCGGACACATATCCGTCGGAAGCGGCGATCCGGCACTTTCTCGCGGAAGCGCAGTTTCAGCTGTTCAAAACGGATCTGATCCATCCGTACTTGTGGCTGTTCGGCATCGCGCTGCTGGTCCGCATGCTGCTGACCCCGCTGTTCAACGCCGGCCTGTTCCATTCTCTCCGGCATGCGGCCGACGAAAGCGGCACGCAGTTTATAAGCGGAATCCGCAAGACATGGAAGCCGGTCATGCTGCTGTATTGGTGCGGCGCTCTGCTCAGTATTGCGCCGGCCTGGTGGCTGCTGCCGCGCGGACTGGAGGCGCTGCTGACCAGCCCATCTCCCGGCGAGCTGGCGCAGCGCACGCTGCCCTACGCCGCCCTTTGGCTTCTATGGATACTCATCGTTTATTTGCTGTTCCTGGCCATGCAGTTCGGCGTCGTCTCCGGATCGGGTATCGCCCCCGCCCTGTTGCGGGCCGTGCGCCACTTTCTTCCCTTCGCCGGCATTTCCCTGCTCATGTGGGGCATTGGCGCCGCCATGAATCTGCTTGCGACAAGCGTCTCGATGATTTGGGCCGGGCTGTTCGCTCTTATCCTTCATCAAGGCTTCTATCTGGTGCGGACGCTTGTCAGGGTGTGGACGTTCGGCTCCCAATACGTATGCTGGCAATCAGGCCGTCATATCTCCTCATAAAAGGCTTGCCGATATGAAGCGAGCCGACGACCCTTCGCCTGTACGGCGTTGCGCTCCGAAATTGCCGACTGCCGGAAAATTTCCGGCGGTCTTTCTTTTTCGACAAATTTCGAGCGGATGCCGCCTCCATTGTTCTTCCTGAAGCCCCAATTTTCATCTTCTTTCATGAGAATTATTAGAATTATAGTAGTTTTGAAGGAGATTGATAAAAAAAATCGAATAGAAAGCCGAAATACATAACTGGACAGTGAAAAGTT
>NZ_JBCNFP010000160.1:0-5040 GCF_050481165.1 Paenibacillus cisolokensis | reverse complement strand
CAGACTTCCCAAGATCCGCTTGCATTACACCATCAGTTGGAAGCGATGCTTTCCCGACCCGTGACGTCTGCTTCCGCTGCGCAACCAGTGGAGGCTGTGTAACAGCCTCCACTGGGTAACAAAATTACGTGAGTGAACCATTATCCTTCGGTAACATTTTTATATGGGTTGACACGGCCCCCAAGCTGGCAACGCAACAGAAAAAAGCCTTGAGTTTCAAGGCTTTCATTGATTTTCATTATATTCCAGCTCATTCCACATCATAAAACCGCCTGCGCCGTGAATAACATTCCCGGCCGACAAATATTCCAGCACCCGTCTTCGCAGCGTCGTGTCTCGCGGCAGTCCGGACAAATCGGTCGTTTTCAAGCCGAAAACACGTTCGAAGAGCTGATGGTCGTCGGACAATACCGGAACGAGACGGTAGTCGCGCTGGAACTTGACGATATTCGAGGTCTCCGGCAAAATCCGCCCAAGCTGCGGACTGAGCAGCCATGAATGACATACGAAGGCTTTGATGTCCCGACCGGACATATATTCCCGGACGAACGCTGCCGCTTGCCGGTACGAATCCCGGCACAGCCCGTGCGTCATCGGGCCGCCTGCGGGAATATGAACGTCCAATACCCAATCGCCTTCTTCCAGCACCAGCTCCCACTGCAGCAAGTCGAGCTCCACCCGTCTTCGGTCGGCATAGCCTTGCGGCCATATCTGATTCCCGCTGGCCGTACGGCCGTCGTTCGTATAGACCGCTTCCCACCTGCCGTCCGGATCGGTCACGCCGTTCGTTCCGTCGATCTGGCCGTCCGCGCGGAAGGCAACGCCCGTGTCTGACAGCACGACAAGCGCGCCGTTGTCGCGATTACGGAACACTTTGATTTTCAAGTAACACGTCCGCGGCATAAACTGCAGCCTGCCGAGTCTGAATATGCCGCAACGGAAGTGCCGCGCAAGCCACCCGAGCTCGCTTAATCCCCAAACCCCGTACTTCTCGCGATGATGGCGGATCCAAATGTCGAAATCCTCCAGCGTATCGCGCAGAATGGATAGAGGAATACCTTTCTCCCGATGCAGGCCTATCGCCGAGGGCAGCGCCGACGCGTAAATAACGGCGGCAAACATGCCCGCTTCCGGCCCCATCGCCAGAAGCTCCGCGTTCAGCTTTTGCACCTGATCTCCGGAATGAACGAGTATACGATGATAGATCCGCGCCTTACGCTGCAGCTCCGGGTCGCCGTTAATCCGCTCCGTTTCCTTGCGGAACGCCTCGACAATCGGTTCGGACAGCCGAAAATATTCGTTCGCCGCGTCGATATAGGCATCATCCAAAAAATCGATATCACCGTTCATCGTTCCCACTCCCCCCGCTCCCCCAACTATTGGCGGTCACCCGTTCCCAATCCAGTATATACCTGAACCAGAAAGGTTGGAAAGCCGTTTATCGGCGCGCTGCCCGGCGGCTTCGACGCGGTGCCCGACGGATCGCCGCGAATCGCTCAAACTCAAACGCTAACGCTAACGCTCCGAATTTGCCTCCTAACTGCCCCACGATTGGGCGAGCAGTGTAGCGTTGTCGAACCTTAAACCAAGAAAAAACTTGAACAAAAACAAAAAAACCTTGAAACTCAAGGTTTTAGGTTCATTAGCTTTATGGAGCGGGTGATGGGAATCGAACCCACGCTACCAGCTTGGAAGGCTGGAGTTCTACCATTGAACTACACCCGCATACGGTTGAGGAATGGTCGGGACGACACGATTTGAACATGCGACCCCCTGGTCCCAAACCAGGTGCTCTACCAAGCTGAGCTACGTCCCGGTTTATTATGATCCGCGATACATCATAATATCTTGCAACAAAATAAAAAAATGGCGTGCCCAGAGAGATTCGAACTCCCGACCTTTTGATTCGTAGTCAAACGCTCTATCCGGCTGAGCTATGGGCACATAATAATGGAGCGGAAGACGGGAATCGAACCCGCGACCCTCGCCTTGGCAAGGCGATGCTCTACCGCTGAGCCACTTCCGCTCGTTGCTTGCCGCATTTCGTATCAGTAGCGGCGACAAGTAATAATATATCATGTCCAACCCAGAAATGCAACTGTTTTTTAAAAAATTTTTTTCGCGAATTAATCGTATTTTTCGTGGCCGCCCGCTGCCCTGATAATGAAGCGGATCGGGCGGCATCGCTTGCTTTTTAGTGCCGGGAAAACCCGATACCCCTTTTACGCCTGCTGTCCTGCCAATATCTTCTCTTTCATCAGACTGCGCTGCCGGCTTGTCAATCTGGGGCATGTATAGCAATACCCGCTGCCGCCAACTTTGAAAGCCAGACAACATGCCGCTTTCATCGCAATTTGCCCGCCAGGCTCGTACGGATTGTCAATCATCCGGATCGAGATATGGAGCGGATTCGTACGAAGGCCAAAATGCGCCGGGGACATGCCGGCGGTTATATATTCCGATAAGCGGCGGAGAGCCGCCGCATCGGATGCGTTCAGCTCTTTCTCCGCATACTGAACAAAATATTGGAGTCCGGTTGCCTGCAGCCTCCACAGCTGTATCTCCGGGACCGACACGGCCTGCGACAGCGATCGAAAAAGAGGCGCTAGCGTACGGCCGAAGAAGCCGTCCAACTGCTCCTGCATCCACCGCTCCCGGCCGACTTTGGGGGAGCCGATAACGGTGCTATCGTGCGCATAGAAAGCGAATCGTGTATATCCGCCCTGCTCGTAACTGAGAACGCTCCAGTTCGACAACGACCAGTCCAGCGTCGCCCCACACGCTACCGTCGTCATCGCGGCTCCGGCAAATCCTCGCAGCCACGAAACGAAATAAGTCGCGGCCGGTGTGCGATCGGATGCTTGCAGCTTATTGCCGTACCAGTTCGCAAAACGGTCGGCTTCCTCCGGACTCAGCAACCGGTCGAGCTGCGTTTCGTATCCGGCTTCGTAATTCGGCCTGTCGGCGTAGACATAACAGTGCGTCTCCAGCAAGGAGAATGGCACTTTCATCGTCATCAAACTCCCGCAGCCGTTAAAGACCGTTCTTCGAACGCATCCTCGATTTCGGGCGGAGCCGACTTCGAAGAATCCTCGTCACCGACGAGCGCATATGGCAGGCACAGCGGTACTCCCGTACGTGGATCTGTTACGATATCCGCTTCGATGCCGAATACGGCGCGCAATATGTCCGGCTTCATCACTTCGGAAGGCGAGCCTTCGCCGATCACCGCTCCATTCTTGATGGCGATCATATGATGCGCATATCGCGAAGCATGGTTCAAATCGTGGACAACCATAATAATGGTGCGCCCGTTCTGCTCGTTTAACCGCTGCAGCAGTTGCAGCACCTCGAGCTGATGGGCCATATCAAGAAAGGTCGTCGGTTCATCCAGAAACAGAATATCGGTATCCTGCGCCAACGCCATCGCGATCCAGGCCCGTTGACGCTGACCGCCGGACAATTGATCGACAGGACGACCCGCAAAAGGCTGCATCCCCGTAGCGTTAATCGCCCACTCGATACTGCGACGATCTTCTGCGCTGAGCGACCCGAACCCTTTCTGATAAGGAAAACGTCCGTAGGAAACGAGTTCGGCAACCGTCAGCCCATCGGGCGCCGTCGGATTTTGCGGCAGTATGGCCAGTTGTCGGGCTACTTCCCGCGTCGACAACTGATGGATCGACTTGCCGTCCAGCAGCACTTTGCCTCCGCTCGGCTTCATCAGACGGGCCATCGTCTTCAAAATCGTCGATTTGCCCGAACCGTTCGAACCGACAAGCGCCGTTATTTTTCCTTGAGGAATGGCGACGTTCAAATTGTGAACAATAAGACGGTCGTCGTATCGAATGTCCAACTGGGAAGTAACTAGGCGAAACATCACTGCACCGCTCCTTATTTGACCAGCTTTGGCCTTTTGATGAATATGTATAAGAAAAATCGCAGAAATATTAATGAGAATGATTTTCACCACATTTTTAATGATAATCTTTCTCACCCGAAAAAGCAATCCCTTACTTCTTTGAACGCGAAGAAAATTACATGGTGATACCTATCGGTCGATAAACGCCTTCACAAGCAGAAACGACTCTGTCGTTTCTGTAAGAGGACAGTACAAACCAAGGACTCAGGACGGCGGCCAGAGCCTTATTCGTTAGCTCCATCCCCGCCAGGCGGTAGTCCAAAGTCCTCGCCACGCGGTCCATTGCGCACCTGCATGGCCTTTTTGTTCGAACCATTCCACCGGGCGCCCAATTGCGAATCGCAGTGCTTTATTCACTCGCTCCGTTCCCGCAGAGCGGTAGCCCGAAGCCTATCCCATGCGGCCCATTCCGCGCCTGTATGGCCTTATTTGTTCTCGCCATTCCCGCCGGGCGCCCTATTGTGAATCGCAGTGCTCTCACTCACTCGCTCCGTTCCCGCAGAGCGGTAGCCCGAAGCCTATCCCACGCGGCCCATTCCGCGCCTGTATGCCTTATTTGTTCTCGCCATTCCCGCCGGGCGCCCTATTGCGAAGCTCCCAGGCTGTGAACTGCCGCCGGTCTCAAATTTACTTTACTCCGGCTTCGCGGCGGCTGGCATCCGGAAGATGGACCCCAATAAAAGAACAATGCTGCAAAAATGCAGTTTTTTCGGGCGTAAAATAACCAAAACACAAAAATTACTGCGATAACTCTACGGCCCCCTAATTGAACTGGAGTCTTGCCCCACAATATATTACTGTATTTGTATAAGGGGATGGACAATATGAGACGATCGAACAAGCTGTACGAAGAAGTACGACTGGATGTAGTTCGAGAAGCATTATCCGGTATCAAGGTGGGGGTCCTTGCCCGAAAGTATAACCTGCATCCGGAGACAGTTCGTACTTGGATCCGGACATATCGGGATCAAGTGGATATGCATCAGCTCCCTCCAGCTGACCATCAACTGCAAGAGCTGAAGAGGCTGCAGGAAGTGGAAGAAAAGTACGAAAAAGCAATGAAGGTGCTTGGCGAAAAAGAACTCGAAATCGAGATCCTGCGTGAACTGCTAAAAAAG
>NZ_JBCNFP010000159.1:0-13202 GCF_050481165.1 Paenibacillus cisolokensis | reverse complement strand
CTTTCGAAATTCAGGATAATTTCATACGACTCATATAATTTTGGGAATATGGCCCATAAGTTTCTACCGGATGACCACCGTAATCGTCCGACTATGAGTGACAGCGAGCGCGCCTCGGAAGTTCCGTTTTTTCGGCTCGGGAAGAAGAACGGAACGGCCGGTCATGCATGCCTATGCATAACGTGCGCACCATAAAGGGTTTAAGCCCGGATGGACAGGCTTCACTTGAGAAACCAGCTCAAGGAGCCTGTCCTTTTTGATTTCGGAGAAGGAGCGGTAGCGGAACATGAAATTGCTGGAAGAGCGCATACGTCAAGAGGGGCTGATTTTGTCCGATACGGTGCTTAAAGTCGATTCGTTTCTGAATCATCAGGTGGATACCGTGCTGGCGCTGGAGATCGGAAAGGAATTCGGGCGGATATTTGCAGACGAGCCCGTGACGAAGGTGCTGACCATCGAAGCCAGCGGCATTCAGTTTGCGATGGCGACGGCGATCGCGCTGGGCGTACCTTTTCTTTATGCGAAAAAGAAGAAAGCCGTCACGCAGTCCGATGCGGTATATTCGGTTCCCGTCCATTCGTTTACGAGACAGGAGACGTATCAGGTGAGCGTATCCCGGCGTTATCTGGGACCGGACGACAACGTGCTGATCGTGGACGATTTTCTCGCTACGGGCGCGGCGCTTGCGGGTCTGGTCGACATCGTGAACGAATCCGGAGCGAAGCTTGCAGGCGTCGGCTGCGTCATCGAGAAGAGCTTCCAGGAAGGGCGCGATTTGCTGGAGCGCAAAGGCGTCCGCATTCATTCCCTGGTTCGGATCGCCTCGATGTCGCCCGGCGAGATTCGTTTCGCGGAAGAGGAACGTACCATTCATCACGTTAAGGAGAAGGTGTAGGATGCAGAGCAAACAGAGGGTCGTCACTCTGGGCCTGCAGCATGTGCTGGCCATGTATGCGGGCGCGGTCATCGTGCCGCTGATCGTCGGGGCGGAGCTCAATCTGAACAGTACGCAAATGGCGTACCTGATCGCAGCGGATCTGTTCACGTGCGGGATCGCAACGATTCTGCAGGTGATCGGCACCAAATATTTCGGCAGCCGGCTGCCCGTCGTGCTGGGCTGCACCTTTACCGCGGTAGGACCGATTATCGCGATCGCTTCCGCTTCGAATCTGGCTACCGTATACGGCGCCATTATTCTATCCGGTCTGTTCGTCGTGCTGGCAGCTCCGCTGTACGGCAAAATGCTCCGGTTCTTCCCCAAAATCGTAACCGGGTCCGTCGTCACGATTATCGGGTTGTCCTTGATTCCGGTGGCGATGAACAATGTGGCGGGCGGTCAGAACAGCCCGGATTTCGGCCAGGCGCACAATTTGCTGCTCGCGCTCGGCACTTTCGCCGTCATTCTGCTCGTGAATCGTCTCGCCAAAGGATTTCTTCGCGCCGTCGCCGTGCTTGTCGGCCTGGTCGTCGGCACGATCGCCGGATATATGATGGGCATCGTAGACTTCCAGGCGGTGGCGGACGCGTCCTGGGTCAGCGTGGCGCAGCCGTTCTACTTTGGGGCGCCCCAAATCAGCTTGACGGCCGTATTTACGATGATTCTCGTCAATATCGTCAGCATGGTGGAGTCCACGGGCGTCTATTTCGCGGTGGGCAAAGCGACGGACCAGGAGGTCCAGCCGAAGCAGATCGTGAACGGCCTCCGTTCCGAAGGCCTCGCCATTATGCTGGGCGGCGTGTTCAACGCTTTCCCGTATACGGCGTTCTCCCAAAACGTCGGCCTGATCGCGCTGACGCGGGTGAAGACGCGGGACGTCATCTTCGCCGCGGGTGCCATCATGGTCGTGCTGGGTCTGCTGCCCAAGCTGGCGGCGCTCACGTCGGTCATCCCGAGCGCCGTGCTCGGCGGGGCGATGATCGTCATGTTCGGCTCGGTCGCGGCATCCGGCATTTCGATATTGTCCGAAGTCGATCTGCGCAAGGACGGCAATCTGCTGATCGCCGCCTCGAGCATTGCGGTCGGTCTGGGCTCGGCCGTGCTTCCGCAAATGTTCGATCAACTGCCGGATTTTGCGAAAATGCTGCTCCAGAACGGCATCGTCACCGGGTCGCTCACCGCGATTCTGCTCAACATCGTGCTGACCGGGCGGGAAGACGCGGCGCCGCTTGCGCGGAAAAGCGCTTGATCCGGCCGTGCGCCGGGGGAACCGGCGCAGCATGCCCCGGACGCGCACCAAGCTGTGCCCGGGTCCCCGCCAAGCTCTGGGTTCGGCCGGCCTTTAGACGCGGATGCGGCGCCGCTTGCGCGGAAAAGCGCTTGATCCGGCCGCACGCCTGGGCTTGCCGGGGGCGCTTACAAGGTGCATGCCACCCGACGCGCACCAAGCTGTGCCCGTCCCCGCCAAGCCCCGGATCGTTCGGTAGGACTTGTCTCTGGGACGTGTTCAGTCATGTTCCGCATGCTTACCATGCCCCCTGGACATGCCCCTGGATGTGTAATCGTTGCCGCGCCCTTGGATCGTTCAGTCATATGCTGCGTTATTGCTACGCACCCGGATGTGTAATCGCATGCCGCTATGCTGCGTTATTGCTACACATCCGAATCGTCCCCGCCATGCGCGGGGGCGTTTTGTTTTATGCTTGAAGTTGATGCTTGAAAACGGCCAGCCGTGTTCAAGGTTCCCGTTGAACGTGACGAGAGTGCTGCGATTCCTGCAAAAGTGCAGGATTTTACGCTCTGACAGATGCAAACGGTCCAAATTCCTGCAAATCTGCAGGAATTTGGATGTCCATAGCCCGAAATGCCTGTCGGACCGTTCCAAAAACTGCACAATTGCAGCAATTTGAGCTTTTTCGCGCCAAAAGTTCCCAAAAAACTGTATTTTCGCAGAATTTAAAGCAAGTGTCGTTGGCGAAGGTTCAAAGTACCGGTTAAGCGTCGATGGTTACGACATTCGGATTCTTTAGCGCTTCGGAACATCTGTCCATGATAACGCGACCACATACTTCACCAGCCGCTCTGCCCGGCCTGTCTCAGAACGGAGTGATGCGGCAGAGGTGTGTGGTTAGACCTAGCGTGCGTGGTGCGGCAGGTGTGGCGGTGTGGTGCGGCGCGATAGGACGAGACGAGGCAGAGCGTGCGCGGGGGCGATGCGGTGGGTATACGCAGGGCGGGAGGTGAGATGTAGCGAGGGCGATGCGATGGGTATACGCGGGGCGGGAGGTGAGATGTAGCGAGGGTGATGTGGGCAAGGGGACGAGGCGTAGTGCGGCGTGGCATGGCAATATGCGTGGAACGGCGTACCGCGAATGCAGAGGCGAGACGCAGAACGTCGCGGGGTCGCGTGATGTAGCGGGAGTGCGCAGCACGGCTGGGCGCGGCAAAGGTGCGTGGTTGGGCTCGGTGTGCGGGGCGCGGCAGAGGTGTAGTGCGGCGTGACATGGCAACATGCGAGGTATGGCGCAGCACGGCGATGTGCGGCGGCTAGGCGCGTCAGGGTACACGGTGTGACCCGGCGTGTGTGTAGCGGTGCGGCGCGTCAGGGTACACGGTGTGGCCCGGCGTGTGTGTAACGGTGCGGCGCGGCAGGGTGCATGGTGTGACCCGGCGTGTGTGTAGCGGTGCGGCGCGGCAGGGGAGGTACACGATGTCGCAAATTTATAGTATCTCATTCGTATTCTTGTAATGCGCTCGCGGCAGGCATATGCTACCATTGGTGATGGTTGTTTTTTCATCCATACATAAATTCATGTTGAGCAGGGAGGAATGTTGATGTCTCGATTGCTGAAAGTTGCCATTGTCGGCTGCGGGGGCATTGCCAACGGCAAGCATATGCCGGCTCTGAGCAAGAACAAGCATGTGGAAATGGTCGCGTTTTGTGATATCGTCGAGGAGCGCGCGCTGGAGGCGGCGGCCAAATACGGCGCCGAGGGCGCCAAAACGTATACGGACTACAAGGAGCTTCTGAAGGACGAAAGCATCGATGTCGTCCACGTATGCACGCCCAACGACTCGCACTCCTATATTACGATCGACGCCCTGGAGTCGGGCAAGCATGTCATGTGCGAGAAGCCGATGGCCAAGACGGCTGCGGAAGGCCGCGCGATGGTCGAGGCGGCGCGCCGCACCGGCAAGAAGCTGACGATCGGCTACAACAACCGGTTCCGCTCCGACAGCCAGTATTTGAAGAGCGTATGCGATTCGGGCGAGCTCGGCGAAATTTATTACGCCCGCGCTCATGCGATCCGGCGCCGCGCCGTCCCGACCTGGGGCGTTTTTCTCGATGAAGAGAAGCAGGGCGGCGGTCCGCTTATCGATATCGGCACGCACGCGCTCGATTTGACGCTGTGGATGATGGACAATTACAAGCCGGTGTCGGTGACAGGCTCCGTCTTCCACAAGCTCGGCAGCAAGAAAAACGCCGCCAACGCCTGGGGGCCTTGGGATCCGGACAAGTTTACCGTCGAAGATTCGGCCATGGGCTTCATCAAAATGGCGAATGGCGCGACGATCGTGCTGGAATCGAGCTGGGCGCTCAATACGCTGGACGTCGACGAGGCGAAATGTACGCTGTGCGGTACCGAAGGCGGAGCCGACATGAAAGGCGGCCTGCGCATCAACGGCGAGCAGAACAGCCGGCTGTTCGTCAAAGAAATCGACCTAAAGGCGGGCGGCGTCGCATTCTATGAGGGAAGCGGCCCGCAACGCGACATCGATCTGGAATGCGCGACGTGGATTGACGCGATTTTGAACGACAAGGAGCCGGTTGTGAAGCCCGAGCAGGCACTTGTCGTAACGGAAATTTTGGAGGCGATTTACGAATCGGCCCGCACCGGCAAAACGGTCTACTTTAACGAAGAATAAGCGGCGGGAAGATCCCGATCGTCGGGAAGAAGGCGCGCGGTACGGATTTAATTCCGTCAAGCGCGTCTTCTTTTTTTGCATCCGGGTTGGAAAGGAAGATGAAAGGGCAGGAAGAGAAAGTTGAAGGATTGGAAGAGAAATATGGAGGATTAGATGAGAAATATGGAGGATTAGATGAGAAAGATGAAGGATTGAAAGGAAAAGATGAAAGGATTCTAATGTTGCAAGAGGAGGTTTTTGGCGAATCGAATCGAATTTGTAACATAGCTTATCTATAAACATATAACAGCATGCCGAATTTTCGCGAGCGAAAAACGGGGGACCCATTTCGTCATACAAGCATAGTTTACCGCGTTGATATGATGAAGCGAAAACGGTGCGGCGCCGGCAATGCCGGGCGAGCCGTTTCCGCTTGGGGTGAACGAATCCGGCTGACAGTCAGCTGCGGATTCCAGGGAACCTTCAACCGAACCCACAGCTAACCTCGTAGGCAATTGAAGGGAGACTCGTTTTTGAAAAAGGTTTTATTGTCGATTGTAGGTGCGGTGATTTTGTTTGCTTCCAGTGCAGGCGCAGCTTCTGCCGGCGCGCCCAAACTGCTGAGCGCCGTCGATGAAGTCGTGGGCACTCCTTATCTGTACGGCGGCACGACCACGAAAGGCTTCGATTGTTCGGGATTTATTTTGCACATTTTCAAGCAGTACGACATCAAGCTGCCCCGAACGTCCAGAGAGCAGGCGAAAGTAGGCACGAAAGTAGACAAGAGCGATCTCCGGGTGGGAGATCTCGTGTTCTTCAACACAAGCGGCAAAGGCGTTTCCCATGCCGGCGTTTACGTGGGCAACGGCAAATTCGCGCATTCTTCAAGCAGCAAGGGCGTCACGATTACCAAGTTGTCCAGCTCCTACTATGCCAAGCGCTATGTTACCGCGCGCCGGGTAACGACGAAAGCGCAATATTCGAAAATGATCGGAGTCAAGCTCTCGTAACGATAAATGCGGTACAAGACGATAAATGCGGTACAAGCGGTCCGCGGGTGCGTATGCCCGGGGGCCGCTTGTTTGTTGTATTCATCTGTTTAAGCCGGATTTAACGTACCGATGCCGTTACGGGGAACCCGGAATAGCCCGGACGCAAGCAGCCGTTCATGGAAACGGCGAAATTCGGGAATATCGAATTGCTGGCCGGCGTCGGAAAGCGCCGCCTGCGGATTCGGATGAACCTCCACCATAATGCCGTCCGCCCCCGCCGCCAGCGCCGCCTTGGCGCAAGGCAGCATAATGTCTTTGCGGCCGGTCGAATGCGTGACGTCGACGAGCACAGGCAGATGGCTTTCCTGCTTCAAAATCGGGACCGCCGAAATATCGAGCGTATTGCGCGTCCATTTCTCGTATGTGCGAATGCCCCGTTCGATCAGCATAACCTGCGTATTGCCCCGCGAGACGATATATTCGGCCGCCAGCAAAAATTCCTCCAGCGTCGCCGCCAGCCCCCGCTTCAGCAGTACAGGCGTGCGGACGTCGCCGGCCGCCTTGAGCAGCTCGAAGTTTTGCATGTTGCGGGCTCCGATCTGGATGATATCGACATAGCGGGCGGCCGTTTCGATATCATGGGGCGTGACGATTTCGCTAATGGCGGCCAGTCCGAATTCATCGGCGACTTCGCGAAGCAGCTTTAGCCCTTCGAGGCCGAGCCCCTGAAAGTCGTAAGGCGACGTCCGCGGCTTGAAGGCGCCGCCCCGCATAATACGGACGCCCGCTTCCTTCAGGGCGGCGGCTGTTTCTCTTAGCTGCTCGTAACTTTCTACCGCGCACGGCCCGGCAACGAGCGTGGATGTTCCCCCGCCGATCGCGGCGCCGCGCACGCGGATGATTGTATCCGCTTCTTGCGTCTGGCGGCTGACGAGCAATCGTTTCCGGTTATCCGCAGCTTGCGGGTCGAAGCTGGCCGTGAAAATGTGATGGAACAGACGGCGGACCGCCGCCTGTCCAAGTGGGCCCGGATTGCGCGGAATCAGCTTCTCGAGCGTCTCCTGTTCCATGGCGGGATCGAACTTCGGCAAGCCCCGCTCCTGCCGGAGTTCTCCCAGCTTCACCGCGACGCTTGCCCGCCTCGACAACAGTGCGAGCAATTCCTCATCGATAGCGTCCAGTTCTTGATATAGCGATGATAATTCCGAATTTCTCATCGTTTTCCTCTCCCTTCCGATTCGTATCGGGCTTCGTCTTTCCCGCCGCACCGCGAGCACGACAAAAAGGCCTTCCGTCCGGCAGGGACGAAAGGCCGCGGTACCACCCTGATTAGAAGCCCAAAATACGCTTCTCGCTCTTCATCGATAACGGCATGGCGCCGGGGACCTCTAATGGCGGAAAACGGCACTCCCCGACCGTTCCGCGTTCAAGGTCCGACTCCGGAGTGAACTTCGGCCGGCGGCCTTTCGCGTCATGCTCTCAATCTCCGGCATGCCGTCCCTGTCGAAAGCCGTTGCCCGCCTACTCTCTCCCTCATCGTCTTTGTTGGCATGAAATTTGAAACTCATTATAACGGTGTCTGCACGATCGCACAAGCGGACAAGGCAAAGCGTTTACGGTGCGATTCGCTGTCGCTTTGCCGCAGCGAAGATTGTGGCAGCCTTGCGAACAGACGAAGGAATAGAAGGGTTACGGCATACGGCTGTCGAATAGGAAAGGACGTAAGTCCTATGCGGCTTGCGCGGAAACGGATGTAGCGAAGGGAGTTATCGAAGATGAAATCAGTCGAGGTTAACGATTTGGTTGTCCGCTTTTCGCTCGAGGTGCTGGCCGGCAAAAAATATCTCAACCGACCGATTACCAAGTCGAAAGCCTACCGGCCGGGACTGGAATTTGTCGGTCATTTCGATTTCTTTCCGACGGAGCACGTGCAGGTGCTGGGGCTCAAGGAAATTACGTATTTACACAAGCTGACCGAAGAGGAGCGGAATTTTCATATCGGCAATATCGTCAAGTATCACCCGCCATGCTTCGTTGTGACGCGAAACCTGGAAGGTTTGAAATATTTGAAAAAATATTGCGAGCAGGAAGGCATTCCGCTATTGCGGACGAAAGCGGCGACGAACGAGTTTATCGGACTGCTGGACGCTTATCTGGTCAAAGCGCTGGCGCCGGAAATCGCCGTTCACGGCGTTTGCGTCAACGTATCCAACATCGGCATTCTGCTGCGTGGCAAATCCGGCATCGGCAAAAGCGAAACCGCCCATACCCTGATTCGCCGGGGTCACCGGCTTGTGGCGGACGACATCGTCGTCTTGAAAAAGCTCAGTCCGCAAACGCTGCTCGGCACGCATGACGGAAAAACGCGGGAGTTTCTCGCCCTGCGCAGCATCGGGCTGATCAACGTGCCGCGCCTTTACGGCAGAAAGGCGTTCCAGGACGAAACGCGAATCGCGCTTGACATCGAACTGACCGAATGGAAGAAAAACGCGCTTTACAACGAGCTGGAGCTGGAAGAGAAATATACGGAATATATGGGGGTCCGCATACCGCATATCGAAATTCAGCTTCAGCCCGGCAGAGACGTGGCGGGCTTGATCGAAGCGGCCGCCAACAACTGGTATTTGCGGCAGCAAGGCTACAGCGCGGCGGAAGAGTTCATCAAGCGGCTGGAAATGTAGACGAAACACAATGTATATTATGTATAATTAGGATTTGTTATATTAAACCCTGAATTGGAAGTGGGGTAGCAGTTGAGAAAACCAGTGCCGACCGAACATCTTTTTATTAAAATCCGCAACTATGTGGAACAGCAAATCAGCAGCCGCGAGCTGATTCCCGACGACCGGTTGCCTACGGAAGAGCAGCTGGCCGGTCTGTTCGGCGTCAGCAGGCTGACGGTCAAGCGCGCGCTCTCCGAATTGGTGGAGCGCGGACTTATTTATCGGATCAAAGGAAAAGGCACATTCGTGACCGGCAGCAAAGCGGCCGCGCCGCCGCCCTTGCATGCGCCGTCCGTCCGGATTCCGGCGCCGGACGATCCGCAAGAGCCGCCGGAGCCGGAGCCGGAGCGCCGCCCAGCCGCCGCATCCCCGGCATCGGTGGCGGTCATTCTACCTGACCTGGTATCGCAGTTCGGTGCGAATATAGCGCAAGCGCTGTGCGACCGGCTGACGGAGCACGGCCTGCGGGTCGAGCTGAAGCTGACGCATATCGATCTGAACCGGGAGAAGCAGGCGATCGTCGAGGCGGTGCGCGCCGGCGTCAAGGGCATTGTCATCTTTCCCCGGAGCGGGGAAATTTACAACGAAGAGATTTTGCGGCTCAAAATCGAACATTTTCCGCATGTGCTCATCGACCGTTATTTGCGCGGCATCGATAATCATTCGGTCTGTTCCGACAACTACGACGGCGCCTACCGCGCCGTTCGCCGGCTGACCGATTGCGGCCATCGGCATATCGGGATTTTGTGCCACGATATCCGCGGGGTCGAGACGGTGGAGGACCGGCTGAACGGCGCGCTCAAGGCGGTCGAAGAGGCAGGGGGAGCGGCCTATCCGCTCTGCAGCGTGACCGGCCGCTGGGAGACGCTGTACGGAACGGAGCCGGACGAAGTGCTGATCGGGCAGGTCGAACGGTATTTCCGGCAGCATAAAGCGATAACCGCCGTCGTGACGCTGCACCTGTCGATGGCGGCCGCCGTCGTCTATGTGGCGAAACGGCTGGGCCGCCGCATTCCGGACGATCTGTCGCTTATTACGTTCGATTGGCCGGAGATGCCGATTTTGCAGCATCCGATGCTTACCTGCGTAGCCCAGGACACGGCCGCGATGGGCAGGAAGGCGGCGGATGCGCTGGTGGAGCTGATGGAAGGGCGGACGGTGGAGAAACGAATCGTCATTCCGGTAGCGATGATCGAAGGCGAATCGATCGCCCCGCCGGGAAGCCGATAATCCGTTAACGGGAACGCATCCTGTTAACGGATTTTTTTGTTGCTTTTTTATATTCCTGCAATTGACAGAAAGAGAAAGAACCGATATGATGTACATAGTATACTTATTATACAATATATTTAACATATTAATTAAAGTTTATGACAGCATCGTCTGCCGCAAGGCGAAGGGATTCGCCGCGCCGGCTCCGCGATCCGGCGATGGAACAACCGTGCTTTTTCGCGGCCGGTTCCCGGAGAAAGGCGATCAGACATCAGTGTAATGTAAACGCTTTATTTATCGTTCTCGATCGAAGAAGGGGGAGTATTGCATGAGCCAGCAAGCGACCGCCGGCGGTCCGCAAAGCCGGTTGAACGAGCGCCCGCTCCCGAAGCGCAGGCGGCTGCATGAAGTGAAGAGACAGCTGAAAAAAAACTGGATGCTTTACGTCATTATTTTCCCGCCTGTCGTTTATTTTCTGATCTGGCATTACTGGCCGCTGTACGGGGTGCAGATCGCATTCAAAGATTTTATGCCGGGCAAAGGCATTATCGGCAGCCCTTGGGTCGGCTTCGACCATTTCGAACGTTATTTCAATTCGTTCTATTTCTGGCGGCTGATCAAAAACACGATCGGCATCAGCCTGTACGGGCTTCTGGTAGGTATCCCCTTGCCGATCATCCTCGCGCTCATGTTCCACGAGCTGCGTTTCAAGCGGATTCGAGGCTTGGCCCAAACCATTTCGTATGCGCCGAACTTCATTTCGGTCGTCGTCGCGGGCGGCATCATCCTGTTCTTCATCCGGCCGGAAACCGGCGTGCTGAACGCGGTCATCAAGGCGTTCGGCGGCGAGTCGATCAACTTCCTGGCGGATCCGAAATATTTCTGGCACATCATCGTCTGGTCGGACGTCTGGCAGGGCGTCGGCTGGGGCTCGCTCATCTATTACGCCGCGATGTCCGGCATTTCGCCGGACCAGTATGAAGCCGCGTATTTGGACGGCGCGAACAAGCTGCAGCGCATCTGGAACGTCACGCTTCCGAACATTTTGCCGACGATCGTCATCATTTCGATTCTGAGCATGGGCAACATCCTCAACGTCGGCTTTGAAAAAATATTGCTGCTGCAGACCGGCACGAACGCCTCCGCATCCGAAGTCATCTCAACCTACGTGTACAAGAGCGGCATCCAGGGCGCGCAGTACAGCTTCTCCGCCGCTATCGGGCTGTTCAACAACATCGTGACGTTCATCCTGCTCGTGATCGTGAACGCCTTCGCCCGCCGGGTCGGCAGCACGAGTCTGTGGTAACCAATCTCCGGAGGTGAATCGGATATGCTGGAAAACGTGAAACGCACCCGTACGGACAAATGGCTCGACTTTATCAACGCCGCTGCGCTGACGGTCGTCATCCTGCTCATTCTGTATCCGCTCGTGTTCGTCGTCGTCGCCTCGCTCAGCGATCCCGTCGCCATCTATAACGATCCGCTGCGGCTATGGCCGGCCAAGATCAATCTGGAAAGCTACAAAGCGGTGTTCGAGAACAAAGATATTTGGCGCGGATTCGGCAATTCGGTCATGTACACCGTCGTCGGCACGCTCATCAACATCGTCATGACGACGCTGGCCGCCTATCCGCTCTCGCGCCGTCGATTTTACGGCAAATCGGTGTTCACGTTCTTCTTCGTCTTCACGATGTTTTTCTCGGGCGGCCTCATTCCGTCCTATCTGATCAACAAGCAGCTTCATCTGCTCGATACGTTCCTGGTCATGGTGCTGCCGATGGCGATCAGCGTCTACAACGTCGTCATCATGCGGACGTATTTCCAGACGAACATCCCGCAGGAGCTGGAAGAGAGCGCCCATGTGGACGGCTGCAACGACTTTCAGATTTTGTACAAAATCGTGCTGCCGCTGTCGATGCCGATCGTCGCCGTGCTCCTTCTCTTCTACGGGGTCGGCCACTGGAATTCCTACTTCCACGCGCTCGTCTATTTGCAGTCGCGGGATCAGTTTCCGCTGCAGCTCATCCTTCGCGAAATTCTCGTCCAGAACCAGTTCAAAGACATGGTCGGGGCGACGATGGTCGACGAAAAATTTTCGGAGCGGATGGCCGTCATGGAAGGGATCAAATACGCGGTCGTCATCGTGTCCAGCCTTCCGCTGCTTGTCATCTATCCGATGATGTCGAAGTTTTTCCAGAAAGGCATATTGATCGGCTCGCTCAAAGGCTGATCGCGCGGCTTTGGTTCCCGGCCTGACGGGCCGCTCTCCGCGGTCCCGCTTAACGGCTGAGAATAGATGCATTTTTCCGAAAGACCAATTTTGAATGGGGGAGAGGGAAAAGCATGAAGAAGAAAATGTGGAAGTCGCTGGCCGTCGCGACCGCGCTTGCGACCGCGCTGGCCGGCTGCAGCTCCGGCGGGGAAAGCGGACAGGAGCCGGAAGGAGGCGCGACGGGGCCGAAAGAGATCGGCAATGAAGTCATCACGATCCGGATGGCGAAACGGTCGTTCCCGGACATCGCGCCCGAGCCGAAAGATTTGTGGATGTGGAAGGAATACGAGAAGATGTCGAACGTCAAGGTCGACTGGATCGCCATTCCGGATGCGACGGTTTCGGAGAAGAAAAACTTGATGATGTCGTCGGGCGACTATCCGGAAGCGTTCTTCGGCTCCATGGGCTTCTCCAGCGACGAAGTCGTCAAGTACGGCGCGCAGGGCATTTTTCTGCCGCTTGAAGAGCTGATCGAGCAGCACGCGCCGAATCTGAAAGCGCTGTTCGCCGAATATCCGGAAGTGAAGAAAGCGATTACGGCGCCGGACGGCCATATCTATTCGCTGCCTTACGTCGATACGTCGATCATGGACGCTTCGCTCCGGTACTACATCAACAACGACTGGCTGACCAACCTCGGCCTCAAGCCGCCGGAGACGCTGGACGAATTTACGGAGATGCTGAAAAAATTCCGCGACGAGGACGCGAACGGCAACGGCGATCCGAACGACGAATACCCGATGGCTTATCCGGGCAACATCGGCATGTTCGAGCAGCAGCTGTTCGGCAGCTTCGGCATGGGCAACGGCGGGCTGCAAGGCGCGGGACAATGGATATACAAAGATACGGACGGACAAATCAAGCTGATCTTTACGGACGAGAAGTATCGCGAAGTGTGGAAATATATGGCGATGCTGTGGGAAGAAAAGCTGATGCATCCCGAGACGTTTACGAACATGGAGTACGGCAACTGGGTGGCGGCCGGCGCCAAAAGCCAGGTCGGTGTTTTCTCGTGGGTTTCGCCGAGCTATATCGGGGACAAGATGGTCAAAAGCTATATCGGCGTCCATGCGCTGGAGGGACCGGGCGGCAGAGTGCTGAACTGGCTCGACAACCCGGCGCGCGGCACGACATCGTTCATCCTAAATTTCGAAAGCCCG